>JAKJFL010000105.1:0-8391 GCA_022704935.1 Candidatus Rifleibacteriota bacterium | reverse complement strand
CCCACCCCGCCGCATCGCGACGCCGGCTTTTTTCATGCGTGCGGTGTGGCCCTCGTGGCGAGGCTTGAATCGATCGTAGAACCAGAGATACTGCTCGGGATGATCGAGAATGACCGACTCGAACCATCTCGCGATATCGGCCGTCCTCGAGACGGCTTTCTCCGCATGATCGACGCCGGGAGGCTCCTCGAGAGCAGGCCTGAACCAGCCCGTATACCGGCGCGACAGGCCCTCGCGCAGGGCGAATAACGGCACGACGGAGGCGCCGGTTTTCAGGCTCCAGTTGGCTATTCCGGCAGGCATGCTCACCCAGTGGCCCAGAAAATCCATGTATACGCCGAGATTTCCGCCGTCCTGATCCGCGATCATCCCCAGGATTTCGCCTTTTTTCAGTGCCTTGAGCGCACTCATGCCTCCCCTGTCGCGATCGTGCAGCACGATGCGGGAGTGAACGCGGAACCGGTCGAGCAGACCGCCGACCTCGTCCTCCTTCTGCGCCAGGTAGAAGGAATGCAGCGGATACCCGCGATGGGCGATGGCGGCCCCGAGCAGTTCCCAGTTGCCCAGGTGCGGGACGGCGAGGATAACGCCTCGTTTCTTTGCCAGAGCGGTTTCTAGGTGTTCCAGCCCCTTCAGCTCGAACGAACCGGTCAGATCGTCGCTCGTCAGGACCGGATAACGTAGCAATTCATATACATTGAGCGCGAAATGGGCGAACATCCGGTCGATGATCGGGTCGATCGGCCGTGGAATTGGCCGGTGAAGGCGCTGATACACCCTCCCGATCGTCTCACGAAGTCTGGCACGTTCGCCGCACCATGCGCGGGCGGCGATCCAGCCCAGGGCGACGACTGCCGGCCGGCCGATACGCTCGGGAACCGCGCAAGCGACGCCGGAAACGGCATCCACAAACCGGCTCAGCACCCCTGGGGAAGACATGCGGCCCGTCTGCATGTCGTTCTCGTCAGGCGCCTTTCCGGACGTCATGGGTTCTTTTCGCGGAATCCAGCAGGTTCAGGGCCATTTTCGCGATGCGCCCGCAAGCGCCGGAGGTGCCGAGATGCGCGATCGCTTCAGCCATGTCGCGTTTCTGCCGCTCACGTTTTTCGGGATTCTCGAGCAGATCGATGGCGCTCGCGGCAAGCTGTTCAGCGGTGAAATCGCGCTGAATGAGTTCGGGAATGGCCATGCGGCCGAGAAGGATGTTCGGCAGGCCGATGAACTCGGGCAGTTTGTTGAACAAATGCGCCATGATCTCGGTGAAGAGAGAGACACGATATACGATCACCATCGGCGTGCCGATGCGCGTCGCCTCGAGCGTCGCCGTGCCGGAACTGATCAACAGCACTTTGGATATCGCCATGACGTCATAGATGCGCCCTTCGACGATCTTGACGGGGAGATTCGCCGATTCGATCTGCATCCGCAGATCCGCTTTCGAAATTCCGTATACATCCGGTCCCTCGGTGGCGATGACTGGCACGACGAACTGGAGGTTGGGCTCTTTCTCCAGAAGCAGTTTCGCGGTGTCGAGCATCAGCGGAAGCAACTGATCGAGCTCGCTTTTCCGGCTCCCCGGGCACAGGCCGACGACAGGCTTGTTCGCATCGAGGCCAAAGGACCTGACGGCCTCGTCGCGGCTCATGGTCGGCCGGGCAAGATCGATGAGAGGGTGGCCGACGAACTCGACATTGGCACCGGCGGCTTTGTAGACCTCGTAGGTGAAGGAAAAGTTGGCCGCGACAGCCGTGATGTTCCGCGCCGCGTCCGCCACGTCGGCCGGATTGGTCGCGAACTTGCTCGGCGGAAACACATACAGCGACGGGATGCCGAGACGCGTTGCCTCGCGTGCCAGGCGCATGTTGAACCCCGGGTAGTCGAGCAGGATAAGCAGGTCCGGCCGATCGTCGGCAAGGAGCTTCTTCAGGTTTCTCAAGACGAGAAGCAGCTTCGGCGCCTGTTTGATGGCCTCTATATACCCGATGGCGGCCCAGTTCTGGCTGTCATACAGGATCTTCACCTTCCGCCGGGCCGTCTGGGTGCCGCCGACGGCGTGAATCTCGAAATCGTCGCATTTGAGCAGCTCGTCGATGAGCGCCGCCGCGTAAATGTCGCCAGACGTCTCACCCGCGCTGATGAGGATCTTCCTGCGTCGCTTTCCTTCTGTCACGCAGCAATCCTCCTTTCAGCCTCGGCCACGGTCTCGCTGATTCGGGTCTCGATCAACTTCGCACCTGTCTCTGAATCAACGTCCGCACCGATTTCGAAAGGTGCGCCGGTCGCGACGACCACCTTCGAGAACGGGATAGGAATCTCGAACCTGTCCCAGTTGTTCAGCCGGATGACGTTCGCATACCCCACTCCGACCGGCAGCACGATGGCCCGGGTCTTCTGCGCCAGAAGCACCGCGCCGGGCTTCGCCTCGTGATACGGCCCGCGCGGCCCGTCGACCATCAGGGATGCGCTGATGCCGCGGTTCATCTCGCGGACCATACCGAGAAGCGCCCGGGCGCCGCCTCGCGAACTCGATCCCCGCACCGTGCGGTAGCCGAGGCACGACATGCTCATCGTCTGGATGTCCCCGTCGCGCGACAGCGAGGTCATGATGAGGATTCCGCGATCGCAGAATTCGAAGAGAGGGACAACCTGCGAGCCGTGCCAGGCGACGTACAGGACCGGCCGGCCGCTCGCGATGGCGGCCTCTTCGTATTCCCTGCCGATCCGTTCGAGGCGGACGGAACTCGACCAGAACCGGACGAACAGGGCGGCCAGACGCCCCTTGATGCGAGCCTTCTGCAGATACCCCGACTCGTTCCAGCGCGGATCGTCCTTCACGGAGGTGTTCGGTTCGAGGGCGGGCGGGAAACGTCGCTTCATGAGCACGCAGCCTCCTTTTCAGGCAGCTGCCCGGAATACTGCGCCGAGAACTGGGAATGGTACAGATGTGCGTAGAGCCCTTTCCGTTCCAGGAGTTCCCCGTGGGTGCCCATCTCGACGATCTTTCCGCGCTGCATCACGACGATCTTGTCGGCGTTGATGATTGTGGAAAGGCGGTGCGCGATGATGAACGTCGTCCGATTCCTCATCAGTCGCGTAAGCGACTCCCTGATCAGATTCTCGGTTTCTGAGTCGAGCGCCGAGGTCGCTTCGTCGAGAATCAGGATTCTCGGGTCTTTCAAAAACGCCCGGGCCAGCGCAAGCCGCTGTCCCTGGCCGCCCGAGAGGTTCACGCCGCGCTCGCCGAGGTGAGTACGGTATCCGTCGGGCTGACTCAGCACGAAGTCATGGGCGTTCGCGAGTTTCGCCGCCGCGACGATCTCGTCGTTCGTCGCCTCGAGTCGGCCAAATCGTATATTATCTTCTATAGTTCCAGAGAAAAGAAGCGTTTCCTGAGGCACCAGGCCGATGTTTCCGCGAAGCGACGAGACCGTCAGGTCGCGAATGTCGATGCCGTCGATCTCGATGCTTCCGGACGACAACTCGAAAAAGCGCGGAATCAGGTTGACCAGGGTGGTCTTTCCGGCTCCCGAGGGGCCGACGAGCGCCACCACCTCGCCGGGATCGACGACGAGGTCCAGATGTTCGATCACGGGCTCGTTTTTGCCGTAGGAGAACGTGACATCCTTGAATTCGACGCGGCCGCGACATTTCGGAAGAGCCCGGGCGGTCGGCCGGTCCTCGATGTCTACGGGGGCGTCGAGGATCTCGTAAACCCGGTCGCCGGCGCCGATCGACTGCGAAAGAACGTTGCTGAATTTCGAGAGATTCTTGATCGGCGTGAACAGTCCGACGAGAGCCGTCAGGAAGCTGATGAGCTGCCCGGCGTCGAGCCTGCCGCTGATGACCTCGTAGCCGCCGTACCAGAAGATGATCGAGAGGCCGACCGTATTGATGAACTCGATGACCGGCGACGTCGCTGAGTTGATGCGGTTTCCCTTCATCGTCTCCTTGAAGTTCTCCTCGTTCGCCGTCTCGAAGCGGCCACGAATGAACTCTTCGAGCGTGAATGACTTCACGACCTTGACGCCGGTGATGTATTCCTGCAGAACCGTCGCGATATCGCCGATGCGCGTCTGCATGCGGGTCCCGATCTTCTTCATCTTGCGGGAGAACTTGTTGATGATCGCGCCGATGATGGGAATAATAATGATCGATATAACGGCGAGCTTCCAGTGGAGCCAGAAGATGTAGCCGCAGAATCCAACGAAAGCGATGATGTCGCCGAGCAGGCCCGTCGAGCCCGACAACAGTCCCTGCAGCACCAGCACGTCGCTCGTGATGCGGCTCATCAGCTGCCCCGTGCGCTGGCGCTCGTAATAGTTCAGCGACAGGCGAAGCAGGTGGTCCATGCACTGGGAGCGGATCGTCGTGAGAATGCGCTGGGAAACCCAGGTCATGATATAACTCTGGATGAAGTTCGCGATACCCTTGATGCCCATCACGACGATCAGCGAGATCGCGATGAGGTTGAGGATGTCGACCCGGCGATTGACCAACACGTCGTTGACCACGCTTTTCATGATCCAGGCCGGGTAGATCGTGCATATGGCCATCACGAAGCTGAAGAAGATCCCCGCGAACAGATGCGGCAGGTATCCCCGGAAGTATCCGAGCAAACGGCTGAGAGTCTTCATCGTTTCGCCACCTCGTCGAGCCGCCGAAGCAAATGTTCCGCGACCCGGGCCGCGGCGCCTGGCTCGCCGAGGCGCTTGCGCACCTCGCGAAGATCGTTCCTGATACTGCTTTGGCGCTCGGGCGACTCGAGGATCGACACCGCCTCGCGCGCGATGGTCTCGGGATGGAAATCCCCTCTGATGAACTCGGAAACGACCTCACGGCCGGCCACGACGTTCGGAAGCCCGATATGCGGCACCTGGATCAGGTATTTCGACAACAGCGAGGTGAACCAGTTCGTCTGATAGACGATCAGCATGGGCGTGCCGATGATGGCCGTTTCCAGGGTCGCGGTGCCGGAGGCGACCATCGCAAGGTCGGATGCGGCCACGGCTTCGTACGTCTGGCCGCGAAGCACGGTGATGGGCAGGTTGCAGTCGTTCAGATGCGGCTGAAGGACGGCGTCACCGATCGAACCGGCAACCGGCAGCAGGAACCTGGTGTCAGGCCGCTTCACAGCGATCGTTTTGGCGGCCTTCAACAGGGGCGGCAGGATGTAATAGATCTCCTGGTTCCTGCTGCCCGGCAGCAGGGAAACAAGCGGTCCCTCCCCCAGGCCATGCTGCATCCGGAATTCGGCCGGCGGCATCCGGCTCGCGGCCGTCCCGATAAGGGGGTGACCGAACCATTCGACCGGGATGCCCGCCTGCTTCCAGATATCGACCTCGAACGGGAAGACGACGACGGCTTCATGAATGACGCTCGCTATTTTACGAACCCGGCTCGAGTGCCATGCCCATACCTGTGGAGTTATATAATAGATAACATGTATTCCGAGGGCCTTAGCGGCCTTCGCCACCCGGACGTTGAAACCGGGGTAATCGATCAGGACCAGGATGTCGGGTCGCCGCGCCGCAAGAATGCGGCAGGTGTCGGAATAAATGCCCCACAGGTGTCTGAAGTTGCTCAGCACCTCGACAAACCCGATGACGGCCAGTTCGTCGATGCTGTGAATGCACTCGAGACCGGCCTTGCGCATCAACGGGCCGCCGATTCCTTCGGCAACGATATCCGGCGCGAGCTTTTTCACATGAGACAGCACGAGCGATCCCTGCAGATCGCCGCTGTGCTCGCCGGCTATGAAAAAGATGCGCTTCGGACTCACGCCGTTTTCTCCCTGCGAAGCAGGCACGATGCAGCCAGCACCGACAGAATCAGACAGGTCGACATGAAGGTGCGGCGTTCGGACCGGAAGGATTCGTTCCAGTCCCACTTCGGGTGCGTTTCCGCGGCTTCGTCGGCCTCATCGGGACGTCTCGGAATGAACGCGGGCGTCCGCGCGGCCCAGGACTCGAACGATTCTGGAAACGTGTTTTTCAGGAACGCCTCTTCATACGGGATCATTGTTGAAAATTCAACGATATAGAATATCGTCGCAACGATGCCGACCGGGAGATTGCCGGCGCAGAGCAGCAGGCCCGCGACTTTCATGGCATTGGCAAGATAGAGGGGGTGCCGCACCCAGGCGTAGGGGCCGCTGGTGACGAGGCGGTCCGCGCAGATCTCGCGAGTCCGCGTCGTGGGCCCGATATGTCTGATCGACGCCAGCCGCAGCATTTCCCCGGCAACGACGAGAGGCAGACCGAGCAGCCAGCCGAGCGGGCGGAACTTCGCCCTGGCCATCAGCAAAAGGGCGATCGGAACCGGGAGGATATCGCGCCAGCGGAAGAAGAATCCGCCGATCCGTTCCCGCAGACCGCCCGGAATCGGGCTTTCATTCATTTGCGGGTCCATCCGGTCTTTATCTGGGCGAGAATCTCGAGAGCGACTTCGAGGGCGTTTTTCCCGTCCTCGATCGTCACGAGCGGCTTGCGCTTTTCCCGGATGCAGGTGATGAAATGCTCGAGCTCCTGGCGCAGGGGTTCCACGCGCTGGATGTCGAGTTGTTCCTTGATGATCTTCTCCTCACGTTCGTCCATGCGGCGAAGCGTGATGGCCTGGTTGGCGTAATCGAGCGAGCAGTATTTGTCGAGTTCGAAAATGCGCAGCTTGCGGATCACTTCGTCGCTCACGCGCGAGGCGGTCAGGTTCGCGATGCAGCCGTTCTCGAACAGGATGTGGGCGTTCGCGATATCCTCGTTTTCGGTGAGAACCGGGATGCCGACCGCATCGATGCGGGCGATCGGCGACCGCACGAGGGAGAGTACGATGTCGATATCGTGGATCATCAGGTCCTGAACGACGCCAACGTCTGAAATGCGCTTGGAGAACGGTCCCATGCGTTGGCATTCGATGAACCGTGGATATTCACAGAACGACTGGAGCCGGATGATGGCGGCGTTGAACCGCTCGACATGGCCAACCTGGAGCGTCAGCTGCTTGGCCCCGGCGAGCTTCACGAGGTCGGTCGCCTCGTCGAGCGTCTTGGTGAGAGGTTTTTCGATGAACGTGTTGACATTGCGCTCGAGGAAAAACCTCGCCACCTCATGGTGCAGGAACGTCGGGACGACGACACAGACAGCATCGACGTTCCCGTCGAGTTCCCGGAAATCGCGGTGATAGGAGACACCGTATGTTTCGGCGATCTCGCGGCCGACCGCCTCGTTCACGTCGGCAACCCCGACGAGCTTCGCCCCCGCCATCTCGGCAAGAATGCGGGCGTGGTGCTTTCCGAGATGCCCGGTTCCGATGACTCCGACCCTGACTGACTCGCTCATATCAGCCTCCGTTCACACCACGACGATCGCCAGGTCGGATGCGTCGGCCATAGCGATGACCTCGGCCCGATCGAGCAGAAGCGTTTTCTGCTCCTGGAAGGCGAGACAGCGGGCCTTCGCCTGGATCAGCGTCCGAATCGTGTCCAGGCCGACGACCGGGAGGTCGAACCGCATGTCCTGGTCCGGGCGAGCGACCTTGACGACCGTGACGCCGCCGTTGCCAAGCTTGCCTCCGCGGAGAATCGCCTCGTCGGTGCCTTCGATCGCCTCGACGGCGAGAATCGCACGGTTCTTCACGACGACCGTCTGACCGATATCAAGGCCAGCGATCTTCTTCGCGATCTCGTGGCCATACTGGATGTCGAGCCACTCCTCGGTGGTCGGGTGCCTGCGCGTGAGCGGCCCCTTCTGGGGAAGCAGGGACGCGAGGAACATCGTCGAGTCACAGACGTGGATTCCCTCGCTGACGAACTCGCCGGCGAGGGCTTTGAGCAGCGCATCGTCGTTGCGGATGGGGGTTTTCTCGAAAACACGCATCAGGCGTGCATCGGGTTTGAGCTGGTTGAACATGCGGGTCTTGGTGATCTTTCCCGCCATGACGACCCTGTCGATGCCGTGGCGAAGGAACGCGTCGATCATGCCCTGGAGTTCACCGACGTGGAACCAGTAGACCTGGTCCGCGTTCTTTTCCAGCTCGGGCGAGGTTTCCTCCTTGATGGCGACGGCAATGACTTCGTGGCCGCCCTGCCGGGCCGCCTCGGCGAAATACAGGGGGAATCGCCCGTTCCCTGCGATCAATCCGATTACTGGCACGCTGTTCCCTCGTTTCTGCCCGGCGGTTCGGCCATCATCAGCCTCGGACCGGGGGAGTGATCAAATCTTGGTTTTATCTTTGTCGCCGGCATCGGGAACCGGCTGATTTCCGGGCTTCCGGAATGGACGGCCGCCCTGGCCCTGCCTCGGCGGGCGATGTTCCTGGCCGGGCTGACCCGGCTGTCCCGGCCGGCGGCCGCGATCGCCGCGCTGTTGCCCCTGGTCACGCCGCGGGCGGTCCCGATCG
>JAKJFL010000779.1:0-1709 GCA_022704935.1 Candidatus Rifleibacteriota bacterium | reverse complement strand
TGCATACCGGGTCATGGACCAGGCCCGCCGCGAGACGCGCAAGGGATTCTGGCTTCAGAAGATGGTTACCGAGCTGCGCAATGGAACCCGCGCAATCTCGCTGCGCCTGAAAAAGACAAGTTATCCGACGACGATCGCGAAGACCGGATCGCAGCAGACGGTCATGTCCTACAAGGAAAAGAGATCCTACGACGATTCCGGCCGTCTGAGAAACCTGGTCGTCAGGAACTCGAATGACATGAATCTCGTGACGAAAACCGGCATCGTGCCGTCGTCGGCATCAACGGTCGTGTTGATGCGATTCCCCGCCTGCGTTCCCGAGATGGATATTGATTCGTATACGCCCGGCATCATCACATGGATCGAAGTTGTCATGGAACCCGATGCCGATTTCTCCATCAACGGACTTTCACGAATCCTCCTCCGTGAGCGCGACGAAGCCTACGATACCAGGGCGCTTCCCGACCGGGCGTATGGCCTGACGACCGCGTTCGACCCCACTCTTGCCGTTGCGAGCAGAAAGGTCCTTGTCGGCGATGTCAGCCAGGTCAGAATCGACACCTGGGCCATCGACGAGCTTTCCGGTGTTCATGTGACGGGCGGCGGCTCGGTCGGCACGACGACGAAAAAGAAATACCTTGTCTCGATGCGGATCGACTGCGTGAACCCTGCCGACAAGGCGATGACGATTGGCGATCAGAGCTCCGTCACGGTGAACACGGACGTGAGCGTTCTTCCATGAACTCCGTCAGGCCTGTTTCCAGCGTTTGAAAAAGGAATAGTTCGGTTTGACGTCCGTTCGCAGTTGCCAGATCGAGCATTCATGAGGCTCGAGCGGGAAGGGGACCATTCCCGCGTTTGCAACGGCGCGACGCTTCGTGAACACATCCTCGAGCACCAGCTCGGAAAACAGCCAGCCACATGGAATCGTCAGGGTGACGGTGCGTGCATCGGCAGCGAGATTCCAGACGACGACGGTCAGCCTATCGGGCGCGGCGGGGTCGGTACGAAAAAAGGCGACCAGGTCTGGAACGCCGTCGACGCAGACCGCTTCCCAGTATCCTTTCTGCAGTTCCGGAGAAGAGGTGCGAAGCTTTGCAAGCTGTCGGATTTCCTGCGTGAAGGGAGCGGCCATGGCGGTTTCTCGTCTCTCCCAGGGGATCGTGGCACGGTTCTGCGGGTCACGCCCGCCCTTGAGGGAGAACTCTTCACCGTAATACACCATGGGTATTCCCGGAAGCGTGAACTGGAGCCTGAGCGCTGCCCGATGAAAGGCCGTGTCAGCGGCGAACTCGGTGTGGGCGCGCGGAATGTCGTGTGAGGAGAGCATCTGGAATTGGTGAAACGCCCCCGTGCCGTATGCCAGCCGGAGATTGTGCTGAAACTGGCCTGGCGTGATGCTCCGGTGGTACAAGGCCTTGACGGAGTTCGTGAAAAAATAGCTCTGCGTCGCATCGAGCGCTTTCAGCCACGGAACCGAATAGTTCGCGACCTCGCCGATGACCGCAACCTCGGGGAAACGCGACTTGAGCGTATAGGAGATGAGCGCGCAGGTCTGGAGGCTGAGGTCGTTGGCACAGTCGAGCCGCACGCCGTCGAAGCCTTTGCGGAGCCAGAAGGCGAGAACGCTGTCGTCGCCGGTGATGAGTTCCTGCACCAGTTGCCGGTCGCTGAGCTGCAGCTCCGGCAGGTCGGCATGGCCCCACCAG
>JAKJFL010000778.1:0-1710 GCA_022704935.1 Candidatus Rifleibacteriota bacterium | reverse complement strand
CGCAGGCGACGAACGCTGCGCGGCCTGTCTGCTCGAGAACGGCGCCGACCCCGACGCCGTGACTACCGACGGAGACTCGGCGCTGATTCTTGCCGCGCGATGTGAAAAGGAACGTGTCGTGCAGGTGCTGATGGCGCACGGCGCGCGAACCGACATCAGGGACGCTGCCGGGCAGACCGCGTGCGACATCGCGCTGGCGAAAGGATTTCCGGCTATCGCAACCATGATCGATCCGGTTGCCGCGGCGGCATATCAGGCCAGGGCAGACCGGGGAGCCCTGGAAAAGGTGAAAAGAATGATCATCGGGAGGCTGAAGGCCGGCCAGACACAGTATCGTTCAGACAAAGAGGGTTACTCGGTATTCTCCTGGAGAGCCGCTGCGTATCCTGACCATGCAGCCGGCTACCTGTACGAACGATTCGAAAACGGCGCACCCCCGCCCGACGTGACGCATTTCAGAACCGACGAAGAGGCGCTCGAATACCTCTACCAGACGAATCGGACCCGCTCGGCGGGTGAGACCGAACTGTCCGTCTATGAAGCGATTCTCGGATCGATCGGTGCATGAATGTGGATTCATGCCCCGAGCCAATTCTGGGCATAACCGATTGATAGATGCCATGCTATATATAAATGGCGTATACCTATTGGTTCCTGCGTAACAAAAGCTCAATTTGCCTTCCCGTTCATGCTGAGTCCGTCGAAGCACGAGAGGCGTTCGCCCTTCGATAATCTTCAGGGCTCATGAAGAGTCCGATGTTCAGGAGAGAGTGATGAGCGGTTCAAAACTTGTTTATACATCCGAAAGCGGAAGAATCTGCCCCGAGTGTGGGCGCCCTGTCGCATCCTGTTCGTGTCGGTCGGGAACAAAGCGTAAACCGGCCGCCGATGAGGTGCGTTCGGGGCCGGGCGATGGCATCGCTCGCGTTCAGCGGGAAACGAAAGGGCGCGGCGGCAAGACGGCAACGGTCGTGACGGGACTGCCGGTCGACGATGCGAAGCTGGCCGAGATCGCCGGCGTCCTGAAGAAACGCTGCGGTTGCGGCGGCACGGCGAAGGGCGGCGTCATCGTGATTCAGGGCGATCATGCCGATGTGATCGTCGAAGCGCTCCAGAAACAGGGATTCAAGGCGAAACGCGCCGGCGGCTGACCGTTTCACTGCAACGACTTGACTTCCGCGGCGTTTGGGATATATTGATAATAGTTATCGATAACTAACTTCAAGCGGGAGATTTAGTATGATTCCTTCCGAACAACTCAGGGCCGAACACGATGCCATTCTTGCCATGCTCGGGGTGCTCGATCGCATATCAGACAAGCTCGAGCAAGGGGAAACCGTTCCGCCTGCCCAGCTTACACGCATCATCGAGTTTTTCCAGGTGTTTGCAGACACGTGCCACCACGCGAAAGAAGAGGAGTTCCTGTTTCCGGCCTACGAATCGGCGGGGATTCCGCGTGAGAGAGGCCCGATCGGGGCCATGCTGGCCGAGCACCAGGAAGGCCGGGGGGCGATCAGCCGCATGAAATCCCAGCTCGACGGGGTGATCGCGGGACGGGCCGATGCCGTCGAACGCTTCATTCTCGCTGCGCGTGAATACACGGCGTTGCTTTCCGCTCACATTCAGAAAGAAAATCAGGTCCTGTTCCCGATGGGTGACCGGGCGCTGTCGGACGAACGCCAGCAAGAGCTGCTGCGCGGGTTCGACCGG
>JAKJFL010000777.1:0-1713 GCA_022704935.1 Candidatus Rifleibacteriota bacterium | reverse complement strand
AGGGGGCGGATTCCGGGATTGGCCGTCAGGTTGACGACGCGCTCCTGGTCGATGCGCTCGACCAGGATGGGCCCCTGCCTCTCGACAATGGAGGCGACGTTCCGCAGCGCGACCGGCCGGCCGGCCGAATTCAGAATCGTGAGGTCGAGGATGTCGTCGAGGCTCATCCGCTCCGGCTCTTCGCCCTTGACCAGAATCTTGTATTCGTCGCCGCTGTCGCGGTAATTGCCGGCGGATGTTCCGGAAAGCACGGTTTCGAGATACTCGGCGATCTTCGCCACGGTGAGCTTCTGATCGGCCGCACGCTGGCGATCGATGGAAATGAGCCGCTCGGGGGCACCGGACTCCCGGCTCAGCCGGATGTCGGAAATGCCGTCGATCTTGGAAAGCAGCCCCTCGACCCGTTTTGCGAGGCGATCCGCCGTTTCGAGGTTGTTGCCGCGGACCTGCACCTGGACCTTGTCCGTGCCGGCCCCCATCCGCATCATGAACATTCCCGAGCCTTCGCGGGTCCGGATCCGGACGCCGGGAATATCAGCAAGTATTTTTCGCAACTCGAAGGCAATCTGGGCACTCGAGCGTTTCCGCTTGTCCTTGCTGACCAGCGGAATGCGCATTTCACCGGAGTTGACCGCACCATGGCCGCCACCCCCGCCCCCGCTCTGGCCGACGCTGTACACGATATCGGTGAGTTCGGGAACTGCTTTTCTGATGCGGGCTTCGACCTCCACCATCTTTTCCTCGACGAGGGAAAGGCGCGTCCCGACTTCCATTTCCGCCGTCACGCGCACTTCGCCTTCGTCGGCGGTGGGCATGAATTCGGCCGGAATGCCGGGAATCAGGAGGAGAGTGAGACCGAGCACGCCCAGAACGGACGCGACGGCGACCTTCGGCCAGCGCAGGGCCGGGCCGAGGATCTCAAGATACCGTTTCTCGAAAAAGCCGATGAACCGCCGAGCCAGGGATGCCAGCACCGGCGGCTTTTCGCCCGACCCTTTTTCCGTGATCCGGATGAATCGCGCGGCAAGCATCGGAACGATCGTGATGGCGACGAAGATCGAGCAGGTGATCGAAAATCCCACGACCCACGACATCTGTTTGAACATGACCCCGGTCATCCCCTCAACGAACAGCAGCGGCAGGAACACCACGACGGTGGTCGCCGTGCTCGCCAGGATGGGCGCCCCGACCTCGGCCGTCCCGTTGATGGCGGCTTCGATCGGCTTCTGTCCGTTTTCCCTCAGCCGGAAAATGTTCTCGAGCACCACGATCGAGTTGTCCACGAGCATGCCGATGCCCAGCGCAACACCGCCCAGGGACATGATATTCAGCGTGAAGCCATTGTAATACATCAGGGCGAATGTCGCGATGATCGAAAGCGGAATGGCGATGGCGATGACGAACGTGCTCCAGAGATCGCCGAGGAAGATGAGGAGAATGACCACGGCGAGGAAGCCGCCTTCCACGGCCGAGGAACTGACGTTGTCTATAGATCGCTTGATATATTTAGAACTATCCGTAATCGTCGTCAGTTTGAGCTGGGGGATATCCTGGTTGATCTTTTTCATCTCGGCCAGGACCGCATCGGCGATCTCGACCGTATTCTTCCCCGACTGCTTGTTGACGGAAATGCGTACCCCGGGCTCCCCGTTGATGCGGATGATCTGGCGGGTCTTCTCCCATCGGTCCTCGACACGGGCGATTTCGCCGAGC
>JAKJFL010000776.1:0-1718 GCA_022704935.1 Candidatus Rifleibacteriota bacterium | reverse complement strand
TGGTGAACACGCGAACGCCCTTAGTGTCGGCGAGCGTCACCGGCTTGAGATCGACGCCGGCAAGCGTGAACTCGGGCAGTCTGCTTCCCCTTGCGAGCGTCTTCCCGATGAGCGTGAGGGAATTTCCCTGAAACGTAACGGCACCAGGCTGTTCAACCATAGCGAATCACTCCTCTTCATGAATGTTCCGGCGCTTAGGCACGGGATTCTTTCGAGCATCCGGGGGCGTTGACAGGCGCGCCGGATCACCCTATCATAGCATGCATGAGCGACATGAACATAGAGAGTGTCACCCAGGGTGAGATCACAATCCTCAGGACGCAGGGCTACCTCGACGACGTCAACGGCAAACAGCTGAAGACCATCTGCGAAAAGCTGATCGAGAGCGGCAGAAACAGGTTCGTCTTCAACCTCGCCGGCACGCCCGCGATCAACTCGACCGGGTTGTCGATGGTGCTCGACATCGCCGTGAAGGTCATCGATTACAACGACGGGAAGATCGCGATCACCGGCCTGACGAAGCTGACCCGCACCGCCCTCCAGATGACCGGCATCCTGACCCTCTGCGACGCGTTCGAAACCGAGCAGGAAGCGGTCGCGGAGATTTCGAAGTGAAAACAGGCCGGTCCTTCGCGGCACGGTTTTTCCTTCTCGCCTGGTCGGCATATGCCGTCGGCGCGATTTTCCCATATATTATGTCAGTCAATATATATTCACCTTCCGTAAACGGGTCCATCCTGTATGCCCAGGACCAAAGCGGCAGCGACGCCGACACCGCGCCCGCCGAACCGAAGATCGATCCGGCCGACAAGATGTATGGCGAGGCCCACATGAAGCTTGCGAGGCGCAATTTCAAGCTGGGCAACGTCGACCGGGCCAGGGAAGAACTCGACCTGGTCATCGAGCGCATTTCAACGCATGCCGAAGCCCGTTTCATGCGCGCTGTAGTCGCGGCCAAGGCGAAGGATTTCCTGACCGCCTGGCGGCATATTTCGATCGCCGAGCAGTCGGCCCCGAACCACCCCCGCATCAAGGAATTCATCGCCAGGCTCGAGAAGGCGATGCCGCGGCCCAGCGTCATTCCAGACGAGGTCGCGGCGAGGACGGCCCCCGTTCACGCGTCGGAACTTCTCGGCGATGCCCTCGAAGCGCTGTTCGCGAACAAGAAAGCCAGCGGCGGCATCTCCTCCCTAGGCTGCACGGGAATCGAGGAAACCGGCGGGAAGATCGTTGCCAAGCTGGTCTTCGAGGGCAACACCTCCCTCGACGAGAACTCGATCAAGGAAGCGCTGAAAGAGGCACTGAAAGCCGAGATCGTCGATTCGAAGCCGGCGAGCGCCGGTGCGACGCTCGAAATCGCCGTCGAGGTCCCCGGCCTGCCGCTGCTGAACCCGTCCGCGAAGTCCGTTTCGAACCTTGGCGAACTGCTCAAGACGGCATCCGAGGAGACCGACGTCGCCCTCAAGAACAGTTCCGAAAGCGAACCGGACGCGAATCAGCGCATCACCGGCACCTACACGATCGTCGCGGCCGGGCTGCGCAGCGTCAACGATTTCATGCGCAAGCTCTCGGCAGACGCCGTCGACGGTCGTATCGTCCACCTCGCCAACACGACGATGAACGAACAGAACGTCTGGAAGGGCGAAGTCAGCTTCCGATTCCTTGCTCCCTGAGACGAGCACTTTTCTCTTCAGAAAGCTCCGCCCTCAGCCGATACG
>JAKJFL010000775.1:0-1725 GCA_022704935.1 Candidatus Rifleibacteriota bacterium | reverse complement strand
CCATTCTGCTCGAACCCACCATCTGGTGCATGCGCTTCATCAACCGCCGCTGTAGGGCGCTTTCGGGTGTTTCCCGGGAAACCCCGCCGGCAGAACGGGCTTCACCGGGTGGCGGGCAGGAAACCCATCCAAGGAAAGCAAGCCCCTGGGACGGCTTCGTCGTCACGTTCACCTCCGCCTATCTGACGCTGATGGCCCTGGAAATGTTCCTGTACACATTCGCGAGCAGCATCTTCTCGTATCAGATGAACGCGCTGATGGAGGCCGCTCACCTATCGCCCGACGCTCGCACCGTGTATTGGGCGAACATCTACAACATGATCAACGGCCTCTCGCTCGTGACGCAGTTCTTCGTGACACGGCTCGTCATGGGCTTCCGTTCCCCGACGATCGGCCTTCTTCTGTTGCCGGCTTCCCAGATCGTCGGTTCGATGCTCCTGATACGCATTCCCCTGCTCGACATCGCCGCGGCCGTCGGCGTGATCAGGTATGCCCTCAACTACTCGACCGGCCGCGCCGTCCGCGAGCTGCTGTTCACCCCGCTCAGCCACGACGAGAAATACCAGGGAAAAGGGTTCATCGACACGCTCGTTTTCCGCGCGGGGGACGGCCTGTCTTCGGTGCTTCTGCTGTGGGGGCTGGCGGTCTGGGGCTCCGGTCCCTGGGTCGACGTCACGGTCGTCTCGACGATGTGCTTTTCCGCGATCATCATCCTCGCCCTCGGAAATATATTTTTAAATATAGGAACTCGCGACCGTCCGCAGAACCTGCCGGAAACCTGAAGAACCGAGAACCGTTCACAACACTGATGCCCGAATGGCCGTTGCTCATTTCGTGCCTTCGTGACTTTGTGGAGAATGATCTTCGTGCCTCAATATCTCTGTGTCTCTGTGGTGAAGCGTTTTTTCCGGATTCTGACGTTGGAGAGGTGACCGGTTGGAATCGAAAGAGCGATTTGCGCGGGGGAGGATTTCCTGTTACCATGGGGCCTCTTCAAATCCGCATCAAATCGGAGGACGAACGATGAGCGTCAAGATGATCGTGGTCGGATCGATTGCATACGACACCCTGCAGACACCGAAGGGAAAGCGTGAGCGCGCGCTCGGCGGCTCGGCCACCTACTTTTCCACCGTGGCGAGTTATTTCACGAAGGTCGGACTCGTCGGCGTCGCCGGAACGGATTTCGAGGCCGCACATATCGAGTTTCTGAAGGAGCACGGTGTCGACACCGCCGGTTTCGAGCGCGCCGAGGGTAAGACGTTTCACTGGTCGGGCTCGTACGGCGAGGATTTCGGCGACGCCACGACCCACTCGACCTGCCTGAACGTGTTCGAAAAGTTCGATCCGAAGCTGCCGGCCGATTACCAAAACGTCGAGTTCCTATTCCTGGCCAATATCCACCCGGCATTGCAGATGCGCGTGATCGAGAAGGTGAAAAAGCCGCGTCTGATCGCCCTCGACACGATGAATTTCTGGATCACGAGCGCGCTCGAAGACCTGAAGAAGGTCCTCGGGCACATCGACGTCCTGTTCCTGAACCAGCAGGAAGCCCTGATGCTGAGCGGCGAAAAGAAGCTGTCGGGAGCCGTTCCCAAGCTGCTGTCGATGGGGCCGAAACGGCTCGTCATCAAACTCGGCGAGCTGGGCGCGTTCACCGTCACCGAGGCCGGCCGGTTCTTCGCTCCGGCATTCCCCTGCAAGGAGATCGCCGACCCGACGGGCGCC
>JAKJFL010000774.1:0-1735 GCA_022704935.1 Candidatus Rifleibacteriota bacterium | reverse complement strand
CGGTCTGAGGTCCGTTCCGTTGATACGGGGAGATCCCGCAGCAGTGTCTCTCTTCGCATGCCGTTGCGGTATCCGTCGAAGCGATACGCGTTCCAATGGCGCGCGGGCGAGAAGTTGAACTCGAGGTAGCCTTCGGAAGCGGGAAACCCCAGGAACATCTCGAGGCACGTTGCTTCCCAGAGATGGTCTCGTCTCTCGGGAACATCGGCCGGAGGTGCAATGTCGATATCATCAAGGTTGCCGGCCACGTCGAAGCGGATTGCCAGGTTCCCGGCCGTGCGCGCAACGGAGCCGGAAATCGAAATTCCCGATGTGCCCGTGCTTCCGGGAAACGGCACGAGGCGAAAGGGGTGATTCGTCTGCATTATGCGTAACTCCGGACAATGTCCGCGATCTCGCCCATCTGTTCCTCGATGCTCTCGCAGAGTCTGAATTGAACGAGGGCGCGATGCAGATTGCGGCCGGGGAAGTCTGCCTTAAAATATATATTTCCATGTATATGATCGGTCAGAAAGCGCAGGCCGAGCTCGAACGCGATCAGCCGGGCGGAGTCGGCGATGAACGACATGTCGTCGTCGGTCAGAAACCTGCGTGCCTCGCCGAGATAGCCTTGAAGGATCTCGCGGGCCATTGCCGTGTCGAACTGCACCAGTTCCCACTCTTCGGTCTCCTCGCCGAGCGGGTTGCAGCCGGAGCGCAGGCAGTCGCCGATGTCGTATTGGACGAGGCCCGGCTTGACCGTATCGAGATCGATCATGCTCACCGCCCGACCGCTCGTCTCGTCCAGCATGATATTGTTCACCTTGGGATCGCCGTGGATGGGCCGCAGGGACAGTCTGCCGTCGGCTCTGGCCTTCTCGAGAACGCCGGCGAACTCGCGCCGTGTCTCGACGAACCGAACCGCGTGGGAGAAACCGGCGAAATCCATGCGACGCCCGCTCGCGAGGGCCTTGTCGAACTGTTCCAGGTAGCGGGGCGTGATGTGGAATCCTTCGAGCGTGTCCGAAAGGTCGGCGCAGGGCAGGTCGCTGACGAGCGAATGAAAGATTCCGAGGCCCGTTCCGATCTCGCGGGCATGTTCCGGGGTCTTCAGAATGTCGTGGGCGATGGCGTGCCCGACGAAACTCAGTGCGCGCCAGCATCCGCCGTCATCGTCGAGAAACGCATCTTCGCCGCGCAGGGTGGGGACGATCTCGGGGACGACCCAGCGTCGGTTTCCGGAAAGCGGCTCGGCCCGGAGTTTGCGGGAGGCATGTGCGGTGAAAACGCGGATGTTCTTCATGACCAGATCGGGCCTGGGAAACACATGGGAGTTGATGCGCTGGAGGATGAACCGCTCCGTTTCGGGCGCGCCGCAGGTGACGAGGAAGGTGCGGTTGATGTTGCCGGCGCCGTAGGGGCGGACATCGGCGATCGTGTCGACAGGCCGGAACTCGCCGGCGATGCGGAAAAGATCGTTCATGGTCACGATGGGCTCCCGCGGTTCGAAGATTGGCCCGGAACGGTCCAGGCAAGACGGATGTCGCGGCGGCGAAGGCCGCGCAGAAGCCAGAGAAGCGCACCGGAGGCCAGACTGAGGCGCCACGGGGGAGCCGTGACGATGTTGCTTACGCCCCGGGCTTCCTGAAACGAAATCGTTTCGTCCTTCAGCGGCCATCGAACGCCTTGCGAAACGATGCCTGAGGCTGCCGGCGCGAGAGCCAGGAGTGCCGAAGGCGTTCCGGTGGGCAGATCG
>JAKJFL010000773.1:0-1741 GCA_022704935.1 Candidatus Rifleibacteriota bacterium | reverse complement strand
CAGCGTCATCTCGCGCCCGACGATCGAGATGGGCCGGATCGCGGCGAAGATGCTTTTGAACCTGCTCGGAGGAAAGCCGAACCACCACAACCGCCGCGTGATCGACGTATACCTGACCCGCAGGGACTCCGTCGAGCGCATATCGGAAGAGGGATAGAGGCTAAGCTGACCTATAAGAAGCATTTCATGCAGAGCCCGCTGCAAAGCTCTCTTGCTGCGGGGCGAACCGCTGACAGAGGCCGCGGGCCGAAGCCGGCGGTCTTTCTTTGCGCGGCTTCGGCGCAACGCTATGAAGGCAGTTTCCGCGCCCAGAATTCCCCGGACCCGTCGTTCGCGCAGCGAGCGCGAAAAAACGCGGCCCGCTCCCCGCGTGGGGAACGGGCCGCGGCCGTTTTGTTTGCCTTTGCAATGGATCAGAAGTCCGCCTTCGTGACCAGCGCGACCGGGGTGTTGAACCGCTCCGGCGGCACTTCGCCGTTCAGGGCGATGATCGCCGCTTCCAGCGCGGAGTATCCCATCAGGTAGGGCTTCTGGGCGATCGTCCCGGTGAGGGCGCCGTCCTTGACGGCCTGAATGGCCTCGGGAACGCCGTCGTTTCCGATCAGCAGCAGCGTCTTGTCCTCGCCGGCCCTGTCGAACTCGTCGCTCGTGAGGATCTCGTAGCCGAGGTCCGCGGCTGCCTGCATGACGCCCAGAACCATCGTGTCGTTGTTGCAGTAGATGCCGCGAATGTTCGGGTTGGCGCGGAGGATGCTCGTGGCGACGTTCAGCGACTCAAGCCTGTCCCACTTTCCGGTCTGGGAGGCGACGAGCTTCAGGTTGGAGGAAGCAGCGGCGGCGTCGGCGAAGCCGCTGGTCCTGTCGATGGCGCACGTGTCTCCGGGGTTGCCCTCGATGACGGCGACCTCGGCGGTCTTCGAGCCGAGCTTCTCGCTGATGAACTCAGCGGCCATCTTTCCGGAATCGTAGTTGTTCGAGCCAAGGAACGTGGTGATCACGATGCCGTTCTCATCGGCGCTGGCCTTGCTGATCTCGGCGGTATCGACGTTGATGATGACGATGCCGGCCTCCGTGGCCTTCTTCAGCCCCGGCAGGAGGTTCTGCTCGGTGATGGGGGACACGATGACCGCGTCGTAGCCCTTCACGATGCAGGTCTCCAGGATGTTCAGCTGGTCCATGACGTCCTGCTCGGACTGCACGGCAAATACATCCGCGGTCACTCCATAGTGCGCGCCGGCGGCCTCGAAGCCTTCCTTATTCTTTACCCAGTGGGCGTTCATAAGGGTTCTGGTGATATTCGCGATCTTGTATTCGCCCTTGGGGGTTCCCACGCCTTCCAGGAAGGACCCGTTGGTCAGGCCAGCCTCGTCGCTCAGAAATGATACCTCGCCCACCGCCGCGAACGCGCAGGTAGCAACCAGTACCAACGCCAAAAGAAGTGACACAATCCGCTTTTCCATACACCTAACCTCCTATTTTTTATTCCACTTGTGTGGAAAACTATTTGCGCTTGGCCTTTCCGAACGAATCCAGGAGCATCGCCGCGATCAGTATCAGGCCGACGACGACGATCTTGTAATAGGTCGGCACGTTCAGAAGCGTCAGGCCGTTGTTCATCGCGCTGATGAGAACCGCTCCGACGAGCGTTCCGGAAATCCTCGATTCGCCCCCCGACATCGACGTCCCGCCGATGACCACCGCGGCGATCGCGTCGAGCTCGGCGCCGCTTCCGATCGTCGGC
>JAKJFL010000772.1:0-1742 GCA_022704935.1 Candidatus Rifleibacteriota bacterium | reverse complement strand
GGATGAAGACCGGCGATATAGAGAATCCGCGCGGCGCAGTGGGCTTCATGGGCGCTTCCACCAACATGAGCTGGGTGCCGCCCTGCGTCGTGCAGGCCGAGATCAATACGAATTATATATTGAATGAAACATACAAAACTGCCGGCGCGCTGATGATGAACGGCGTCATGAAGGGGCTCGAGCAGTTCGGCACCGAGGACAAGAGCGAAGGGGTCAGGATCGCCGAACAGTGGCACTGGTTCGGTGACGGCTCGCTTCTCGTGCGCACCAGGACCCCGCGCGGCATCGAGGTCCGGACGGCCGTCGAGAATACCGGCTCCGAGAGCTCCGTCGCAGTGACGGTGGTCGACGCCGACGGCAAGCCGGTCGAGGGCGCCCAGGCGACCTGCTACACCGAGCGCTTCGAGGCGATGGGAACCTGTGCGACCAACGCCGAGGGCAAGGCCGTGGTCGTCGTGCCCGCGACGTCCGGAACAGACGGGTTCCTCACAGTCGTGGGACCGAACCTCGTCCCCGTCGTCGACAAGAAGCTGACTTTCTGAAGTAACCTGCCTTTTCGCCGGACCGGTGTTCGTTGCCGGTCCGGCGAATTTTTTTGCGCGGGCGGCGACCGCCCGCTCTTGCACAGGGGGCTGTAGGCTGGTATCGTGCTTTCTGCCATGGACGAAACATTGACGCGCGATCACGACTCGATTCTGGAAGCGGCCCGGCGTGCTCTGGGTGACGAGGCGGAGGCGATTCGCGCCGTCGCGGCCAGGCTTAACGGCGAGATCCTGCGTGCCGTCGATCTGATTCTGACCTCCCGCGGTCGCTTGATCGTGTCAGGAATGGGAAAATCAGGCCTGGTCGGCAGGAAAATTTCGGCGACGCTTTCCAGCACCGGCACGCCCTCGTTTTTCCTGCACCCGGCCGAAGCGCTTCACGGCGATCTGGGGATGGTGACGGAGCAGGACGTGTTGCTGCTGCTCTCGAACTCCGGCGAGACCGACGAGATCGTGCGGCTGATTCCCTTTTTGCGCCGGCTCGGAGCTCGCATCATCGCTCTCGTGGGAAATGTCACCTCGACCATGGCGAAAATGGCCGACGTGGTGCTCGATGCCTCCGTTGCCCGCGAGGCATGTCCGATGAATCTGGCGCCCACCAGTTCGACGACCGTCGCCATGGCGATGGGCGACGCGCTTGCCATCGCCCTGATCGAGGCGCGCGGGTTCCGCGAAAAGGATTTCGCCTACCTGCACCCCTCGGGAAGCCTCGGGCGAAGGTTCCTGACCGTCAGAGACCTGATGCATGCCGGCGAGCGTATTCCGTTCGCCCCTCCGGGAATGCCGCTGAAAGATGCCATTCTCGCGATGTCGCGGGGCGGGTTCGGAGCCCTCGTGATCGCGGATCAGACGGGATGCCTGCTCGGTGTGTTCACCGACGGCGACCTGCGCCGCTACTTCGAGCGCTCGAACGGCGCTCTCGATGTGCCGCTGTCGACCGTCATGACGAAACAGCCCCGCCGCACATCCCCGGATCGCCTCGCCATGGAGGCGCTCAAGACGATGGAGGAAAAATCCATCACCTCGCTTCCGGTCGTGGAGGGCGAGACCGCAAAAGTCGTCGGTTTCCTCCATCTGCACGATATCCTGCGTTCGCGGCTGGTCTGACGCGCCGGTGGCGTATAATATAATTTACCGTATATTCATGGCTGGCGTTGAGCCTTGCGGCCGCATGTGGTAGAGTGGCAATGGTTCGCATTT
>JAKJFL010000771.1:0-1747 GCA_022704935.1 Candidatus Rifleibacteriota bacterium | reverse complement strand
CGTCGCGCATCCGTCCGCCATGACGACGAAACGCCTGTCGGCGCTCATGGCGGCCGATCTCACTCACACGGATCTCGTGGTGACGACCTACGGGACGCTGGTTCGCCAGCCGTCCCTCCGGGCCATCTCCTGGGGCCTCGTGATCCTCGACGAAGCCCAGGCGATCAAGAACCCCGCGACGCGCCAGGCCAAAGCCGTGAAGGAGCTGATCGCCGACGGCCGCATCGTTTTGACCGGAACCCCCGTCGAGAACCGGCTCTCCGACCTCTGGTCGATCTTCGACTTTTTGAATCGCGGCCTGCTCGGCTCCCCCAAGGAGTTCGAGAAGTTCATCAAGGCCCTCGGCACTGCGTCGGGCACGGAGTTCGGGCCATTGCGCCGTCTGGTGCGCCCCTACATCCTGCGGCGCCTGAAGACCGACCCCGGCGTGGCCCCCGACCTGCCGAAAAAGACGGAGATCGTTACATACTGTTCGCTATCTAAAGAACAGGTCGTTTTGTATCGCGAGAGCGTGAACGAGCTCGCACACAAGATCGAGACCCTCGACCCCATGGAGCGGCGCGGCGTGATCCTCGCCTTTCTGACCCGGTTCAAGCAGATCTGCAACCATCCGTCGCACTGGCTCGGCGACGGCGGGTATGACCCGGCGCACAGCGGCAAGTTCCAGCGGCTCGCCGAGATCTGCGAGGAGATCGCGTCGCGCGGCGAAAAAGCGCTGATCTTCACCCAGTTCCGGGAGTTCACCGACCCCTTGGCCGCCTTCCTTTCGGGGATTTTCGGTTCCCCGGGCCTCGTGCTCCACGGGGAGACGAAGATTCGCGATCGTGGCGAGATCGTCCGCAGATTCCAGGACGACCCGGGCATCGGGTTCCTCGTGCTGTCGCTGAAAGTGGGCGGGGTCGGCCTGAACCTGACCGCGGCGTCGCACGTGATCCATGTCGATCGCTGGTGGAACCCGGCGGTCGAGGCGCAGGCCACCGATCGGGCCTTCCGCATCGGCCAGCAGAAGCCCGTCATGGTCCACCCCTTCGTCTGCCGCGGCACCCTCGAGGAGCGCATCGCCGCCCTGATCGAGCGCAAGAAGTCGCTCGCGCAGGGTCTGCTCGACGGCGACGCCGGGCCGGCACTGACCGAACTTTCGAACGAGGAGCTGCTGTCGCTCGTCCGGCTCGACATTCACAACGCAGCCTCGGAGCAGGTGAACTGAAAGGCTTCGTCGAATCGTGGTATGATGGGCAATCTGAATGTATCGGGGAGTTGCAGTCGTGGCAAGCTATCGTCATTACTACGGATTCGCGCCGTATGTTCCCGTCGCACAGCGCCAGGCGAAGGCCGAAAAGGAGCGGAAAAAGCTCGAGAAGCAGGGAAAGCATCTCGCCCCGGTGCGCCTGCTCCATGCCGGCCGCACCCTGTGCGCCAGTTGGTGGGGGAACGCCTGGTGCGACAATCTCTTCCGGTTCGGCGATTTCGAGAACCGCCTGCCGCGCGGCCGCTCGTATCTGCGCAACGGCGCCGTCATCGACCTCCAGATCGAGAAGGGCTGCGTCACGGCGCTGGTCCAGGGAACGCATCTTTATACAATAACGATATCTATAGATCCTCTTCCGCCGAAGATCTGGAATTCCCTTGTCTCAGACTGTTCGGCGAACATCACCTCCCTGGTCGATCTGATGGCCGGCCGGTTCGGCGATACCATCATGCGGCGACTGATCCGCTCCGGCGACGGCCTGTTTCCCGAAAAGCGCGA
>JAKJFL010000104.1:0-8597 GCA_022704935.1 Candidatus Rifleibacteriota bacterium | reverse complement strand
CGATCGCGAGCCGGTCACCGTTCCGCTCCAGACCGGCATCAAGGTGATCGACGCGCTGATCCCGATCGGTCGCGGCCAGCGGCAGCTGATTCTCGGCGACCGCCAGACGGGCAAGACGGCGATCGCCCTGGCCGCGATGATGAACCAGCACGACAGCGGCGTGATCTGCATCTACTGCGCCATCGGCCAGCGCGGCGCGAGTGTCGCAAAGGCGATCGAGGAGCTGCGAACATCGGGCACGATGGAGCGCTCGATCGTCGTCGTGGCCGAGCCGGCAGACGGCCCCGGGCTTCAGTATATCGCCCCGTATGCGGCGACGAGCATCGGAGAATGGTTCATGGAGCGCGGCCGCGACGTGCTCATCGTCTATGACGACCTGGGCTGTCATGCGCGCGCCTGGCGGGAGATCTCGCTTCTCCTGCGGCGGCCGCCAGGCAGGGAAGCGTTTCCCGGCGACGTCTTCTATCTCCACTCGCGCCTGCTCGAGCGTTCCACGCATCTGAACCGGGAGCGCGGCGGGGGTTCGCTGACGGCGCTGCCCATCGTCGAAACCGAGGCACAAAATATTTCTGCATATATACCAACAAATCTCATTTCGATCACCGACGGCCAGATCTACCTGTCACCGGTTCTGTTCCAAAAAGGGACGTTGCCGGCCGTCGACATCGGCCGCTCCGTCTCGCGCGTCGGAGGGAAGGCCCAGCTGCCCGCTTATCACGCGGCGGCGGCGGAAGTGAAGCTGCGGTTTTCCCAGTTCGAGGAGCTGGAGATGTTCGCAAGGTTCGGCACGCGGCTCGACGAGCCCACCCGGCAGACGATCGAGCATGGCCGCCGGATACGCGAATGTCTGAAACAGGGGCCGACGGAGCGATTCGACGTCCTTCGGCAGATCCTTCTCCTGCTCGCGCTGACGCGCGGCCTGCTGGCGGAGCAGCCGCTCGATCGGATGCGCGATGCCGAGCGGGCCTTGTGCGCGGCTGCTTCGGCGATTCCCGACGAAATTCGGAAACGGCTCCTGCGCCGTGAAACGCTGGGACCGGAAGACGAAACCGTGCTTCTCGCCATCGCCGGCAACGCCCTACCCGGCCGGAAAAAGGCCGCATGAGCCGGACGATAGCCGACATCCGGCGTCACATCAGGAACGCCGAGGGGCTGAAATCCGTCGTGAAGACGATGAAAACGCTCGCCATGGTGAGCATCGGGCCCTACGAGCGGGCCATGCCCGGCCTCGACGAATACGAGACTTCCGTGGAAACAGGCTTCAGATCCATTCTCTGGAATGCGGATTCCGCGGTTCTGGAGCGGCTCTGCAGCCCCGCCCCGGGCCCGACCGGCGCCATCGTGTTCGGCACCGACCACGGCATGGCGGCGGATTTCAACGAGA
This sequence comes from Candidatus Rifleibacteriota bacterium, assembly GCA_022704935.1. Lineage (GTDB taxonomy): Bacteria > Muiribacteriota > Ozemobacteria > Ozemobacterales > Ozemobacteraceae > MWAR01. Next base: position 7,213 of record JAKJFL010000104.1, on the reverse strand, counting down.
CCCTCGCCCGGTTCGCCGTGGAAGCTCTCCGCAGCCACACGGACGGCTGCTACATCTGGCCCGTCGGGGAACTGCTCGCGGGCAGGCTCGAAGGCTCGGGCCTGCCGATGTCACCGCCAGTCAAAGCTCCCGAATCCGTCGACGGCATTCCCGGCCTGCTGAGCTGCCTGCTGTATGACGTCGATCGTCGCAGGGCCCGAGAGGGGCTCAGCCGTATCGTGGTCTTCTACCAAGTTCCGATCTGGGGCTCCGGCTGCGAACCGGCCTCGAGCGCCCTTCTCCCGCTCGATCGCGCCTGGCTCGACGAGATCGTCAGCCGAGAATGGCCTTCCCGAAGGCTCCCCGAGCCGATCAACGAATTTCTACCGACCGTCGAGGCTCTGCTGCGCGAGCACCTGTTCGCAAGCCTGTTCCGGGCCTGCGTCAGCTCCGCCGCGGCCGAGCACTCCGTCCGACTCGCATCGATGCAGCGCGCCGAGCGCAACATCAACGACCTTCTCGACGCGCTCGGCCGCGAGTATCACGAACAGCGCCAGGCCGTCATTTCTGAAGAGCTGTTCGACGTGATCGCGGGCTTCGAGGTTCTCAAAACCCGCGATCACGGCTGTTGAACGTCGAGCCCCGGACGTTTATCATCCCAGGAAAGCGGCATCCGCTTCGTTCTCGGTCATTCTTCTGCCGGAGGCAAACGCATGTTTTTCCATAACGCCCGCCCGATCGGATTCCTGCTCATTCTTTCTTGTTCCATTCTCGCGGCACAGGTGCTGTTTGCCGCGCCTGCCTCCGTCTTCGAGTTTCAGGAGGGGGCCGGCGAAGGTGAGTTCGGGGTATCCACCCGGCTCGCATCCGAAGGGCCGGTCGTCGGGCCGGTTTCCCTTCAGCCCGTTCCCGATGGAATCGCGATTCTCGACGGCATCAATTCCCGCATCGTGAAACTCGACGCAGAGGGAAAATCCGCGGGAAGCGTCTCCCTGCCGAAAGGGTCCTACACCGACCTGGCGGCGGCTTCCGATGGAAAGCTCTGGACGATCGAGACCGATGCGCGGGCGGCCTGCTGCGCGTTTGGCGAAACCGCCGAGGAACAGTTCCGACTGCCCTCCGAAGAGGGTTTTCCGAAACAGATCGACGGGCTCGTCGCGCTCCCCGAGGCACTCGTTGTCGCCGATTACGCGACGGCGAAGCTGTACTGGTTCGGATTCGATGGAACGCCGATCAAAACGGCATCGTGGCCGACCGCCCTCGGCATCACCGCCGGCCTCGATGCAAGCCTCTGCTTTCTGGCGCTCGGAGACGACGATCTCTACAACAGATTCGTGAAGATCGACACGACGGGCGCTTCGTCGGAAACAGTCGTTCAGGGAACTGCCCTCGACGGCGCGCGGCTTCTCGGTTTTCTTCCCGACGGCCGGGCCGTGGCCTGCGGCTACGTTTCACGGGAACCGCTCGCGAGGCAGGTATTCGCCATCGAACCCGACGGAAAAACCACGCCTCTCGAAACGATCCCGACCCCCGGCGGCCTCCTGTTCGCGAACCGCATGGGCATCGTCAGCAACGGCTCGGTCTGGCTGAATCTCTCGCCGCTCGCCGCGCCGAAGGTCGTCTTCACCCGATTCGACCTGAATCCCTGACAACCGATTCTATTGTAGGGCCTGTAGGGACGGGTTTGAAACCCGTCCCTACAACTGTTTTGGGGGAATTTCTCATGGAGGTGTGACGGAAGAAAAAAATATTCTTCAGGATTGGCGCGCGCGTGCCGATGAAAATAGAGCGACAGCGTTTTTCCCCACTCAGCCCCGACAGGGACGTCGGAAACGCGGGGGAGCCGGAAAGCCGGCAGGGTCGCAGGATACCAAAGCAAGGAGCGCGCCCCGTGTGGAATAAACTCAGAGCTCGACACTATTCGATTCTCGTCCTGCTCTCGATCGTCTCCCTGGAAACCTCTGCCATCGCCATCGACCGGTATCTGAGCAAGGGTGACGACGCCGCCTTCGAGGTCGAAGGCCGCTTCCGCAACAACGCATTCGTGACGCGCTTCCAGCAGGCCGATGCCCAGCACGGCGCGATTCCCGCCACCCTGTCCCAGGTGGCCCAGGCCGCCCAGGCGGCCGACATCCGCCTTGCCGCTTCGAAATCGATCGCATCGCAACGCGGGGTCACCTTCGGCGTGAAGCCGACGGGCAACGAGCTGGCTCCGGCAAGCAAGGCGCTTCCCGACTGCGACAACTGGATCAGCTGCGCGGTCAAGAAGGGCGACTCCCTCAAGGCCATCGCAGACATGTTCGGCATGAAGGCTGCCACGCTCGCGCAGGCAAACAACCTCAACACCTCCGCCATCAAGGCCGGCCAGACGATCAAGATTCCGGCCCCCGACAACCGCATTGCCTACACCGTCCGCGCCGGCGATTCCCTGAACAAGATCGCAAGCCGCTTCGGAACGTCGATTCCCGGCCTGATCCGCGAGAACAACCTGAAAAGTCACGTTCTGATCGAGGATCAGAAGATCTACATTCCGGTCCCGAAGAAGACGCAGGAACTCACGATCGCGAAGAGCGGCGACGTCCAGACCGTCATCGCCCCGCCGCTGATCAAGATCGAGAAGGCATCTGCGAACCTCGCGAAAATCGAAGGCCCCACCCTTCAGATTGCCGCGGCAGCCCCTGACAAGCCGAGCGTCACCATCACCCAGAACGTTTCTGCTTCGAAGCCCGCTCCGGCCGCAGCTCAGACGATCACCCCCCCGGCCCCGAAAGCCGCCGCTCCGGCTCCGGTGACGGCTTCGCTGGTCAAACCCGTCGTTGCCATGGCTCCGGCGGTGAAGCCGCAGGCCGCTCCTGCGCCGGCTCCCGTCCAGATCACCCAGGCTCCGAAGCCCGCGGCCCAGGCGGAGACACCCACCGTCGACACCGACACCCGCATCATCCAGCACACCGTGAAGAACGGCGAAAATCTTACGACGATCGCCCGCCAGTACAAGACCTCCATCACGAACATCCTGGCTCACAACAAGCTGTCCAACTCGGCTCTCAAAACCGGTCAGCAGGTCTGCGTGCCGGTCGACAAGAAATACTACCGCGTCATGCAGGTCACCTCCCGCAAGGCTGACGTCAGCACTCGCATGTTCATGCCGGTCCGCGGCCGACTCTCCGATTCCTACGGCTGGCGCAAGCACCCGGTGTATCGCAAGCGCCTGTTCCACGCCGGCATCGACATCTCGGCCCCCCGCGGCTCCCAGATCTCCGCCGCCATGTCTGGCACCGTCGTTTACGCAGGCTGGCTCTCGGGATACGGCAAGCTCGTCGTAATCCGCCACGCCAACGGGCTCTCGACCCGCTACGGCCACTGCAGCACGATCCGCGTCCGCAAGGGCCAGACGGTCAAGGCCGGTCAGGCGGTCGCCAATGTCGGCGCGACAGGCGTCGCCACGGGAAATCACCTGCACTTCGAGGTTCGCCGCAACGGCCGCACGGTCAATCCGTCGCCGCTGCTGTTCGGACGCTGATTCAGGGAGGGCAACCGCCACTCGAGCCGACATGCAACGCCCACCGCCGACACAGCCGGGCATCACGCCCCCGAGAAACCCGTTCATCGCCAGAGGCCTCCTGGGAGCCCTGGCGGTGTCGCTATTTTTCCTGGGCTCCGGCTTTTCGGGAAAGGGCGTGCAAACCTCGCGGCGCGACGACACGCTGATCAAGGAACCGCTGTCGGCGTCTTCCGTGCTGCCGGGCGTTTATACGAACTTCAACCCCCGCAACATCCCGGAACTCCAGCAGATGCGCACCATTCCGGAAACCGGGCCCGACGATCTTCCCGAGATGCGTATGGATCGGAATGACGAGCTGTACGGATCGCACCGGGTCCCGTTCTTTCCGGCATCGACGGTCAGACCCCCCGACACCGGAACGAGCCTGCCCGTCATCGACCGTCTGCCGCCCGGCTACACCGATCTGAACGAGCGAGAAGACCAGGTCGTCTTCAGCTCGAACCTGTTCACCGACACGAGTTTCTACGCGAACTCGGTGAACAAGGCGAAGTTCAACTCGAGCATCGATCAGGGCACGTTCTACGAGCAGAATCTGCGCTACGAGCTGTTCACCACGCGCCACAACGGCGACTCGCTTTCGCTGGTCACCGACACGACGCATACTAACGACAAGCGCGCCTACAAGGACGGCTTCACGCTGAACCAGTTCACGCTGGAATCGCGAACGCCCCGTTCCCTGCTTGCGTTCGGCCACTCCTACCCCGAGTTTTCGAACTACACCATGACGCAGCAGGTCATGGGCCTGTACGGCACGCAGAAGTTCGACAACACCGAGCTCCGCGGCTTCACCGGCTACAGGGCGGTGGAAAAGGATGACATCAAGAACCCTCGATTCATCGGCGGCGTCCGGGTCGAGCACAGCTCCGACGAGTCGGCCGTCATCGGCCTGAACGCCGTCTCGTCGAAGGATGTCCACGAGTATCCCGGATCGGATCAGGATCTGCCGACCCAGGCGAACAGCGTATTTTCGCTCGACGTTGCCCTGCGACCGACGGAGAACATCTACGTCAGCGGAGAATACGCGGGCAGCCGCACCGACTACGACCGCCGCGACGAGACCGGCAACCGGCAGGGCGAGGCCTACAGGGCTTCTGCCGCGTATGGCCGCGAGAATTACAAGATCGAAGCGGGCGTCGAGGCCGGCGACACGGATTTTCTGAGCGCCATCGGCGAGGGGCCGCGCGACGAGCGGGCCTACTATGCGCGCGTGTTCTACGAACTGAACAGATATGTTTCGACGAGGTTCGGCGACCGCACATCGCGGGACAATATCGCGAACTATAAACGCGCGACGCTGGTTCGCGACCAGCCCGAATTCCAGATCACCGTGAAGCCGAGCGACTATTATCGCGACCTGAGAATCGACCTGTTCTTCCAGCCGCTCCGCGAGTATTCCGACAACGGCACGTTCGTCGACCGGTACCGCGACCTGCTCTGGATGGAGCTGAACCACAAGGCAGGCGCCCTGCGCTACTACGCGGCGCTCAGCTCGACAATCGACAAGGACAAGATCCAGACGCTCAACGACCGCGATATCAGCAAATACGACGCGAAGCTCATATGGGAATACGACGCCATGCGCCACCTCTACGGCCAGGTGAGCCGCGAGCAGGTTGACTACACGAAGGCCGGAGGAAGCGACATGACGCAGATCTACGGTCTGGGCGGCCGCTCCCAGTTTCACGAGGACGTGACGCTGAACCTCGACTACACGCATGAACGGGTCGATCCGGGCCGCTCGGCCATCGATTCGACACACGACCGCCTGAACGTCGCCCTGACGAAGGAATACAACAACATGTCGCGCATGATCCTCAGTCTCGAGGGCTCGAACAACACCTTTGGCGCGGCCGGTCTCGAGTATGCAGACTACTCCGCGCGCCTGCGGTTCCTGAGGTCGTTCTGATGGCACGCATACGTTCATGCGCACCGAAACAAAGACCGATTCACCGCCGAGGCACAGAGACGCAGAGATTGAAACGGGATGAGTAAATATGAATGAACATATATTTTCTCGGCGCCTCCGCGTCTCCGCTGTGGATCATGCGAATTTCAACATGACAGGCATCATGACACGAAATGAAAACCAGACATCGACTCGAAAACCCTTCGTGTCTTCGGGACGATTTTCACATGTGCGTCACGGAGCACGGGCGAAGAACGATGAAATTATATAAGTTAATATATATATTATTCATTGTTTTTTCGATGTCGCAACTTATGCCCCCGGGGGCGGTCGCGGCGGAGAATCCAGACCTGGCCGCCTCGGTCAGCACCGATGGCTACGTTCGCGACCAGTTGGTTCTGGTGTTCTGCGACGGGCCGGTCTACTTCAACCACGCAGGCCAGACCGACTGGAAGCGGGCGGCCCAGCGCCAGGTGTTCATCGACGGCGACGGAATCCGGACCGGTTCGCGCGGATACGCGGTGCTTTCCTGGTCGACCGACAATCTGCTGATGCTGAAGCCCGGCTCGGGCGTCCGTTTCAACGTCCGGCCCGCCGGTTCGACACCACGACTTCGCGTTCAGGTGCATGGGGCGGAGATCTTCGCGGCGGCACGGGATTCCCAGAGCGTCGAGATCGAAGGCCGACACGGCAATGTCCAGGTGCGCAATGGCGAAGCGACGTTCGTGTCGGATGAAACGCACGATCAGCTGCGAGTCGTCCGGGGATCGGCCGATTACCGCCCCCTTGGAGCGGTCGAGCCGACCGCCGTGACGGAAGGTTACGGCATCGACGCGGACCACCACGGCCGGGTTTCGGCGCTGACGGGGTACGACGTCCGACGAGAATATGACGACTGGCGTCGGTTCAACACCTGGCTGCGCAACTTCGACGCGCTGCACCGGCAGCTTTCGACCGAGATTTCCTACCGGGTCGACAGCGTCCTGATCAACGACCGGTTCGTGGGAACGATGGAGTCGGATGCCGACGGGTATCGCATCATCGACCCGGGAGCCGATGCGGCGCCCCGGACGCTCCACGTGAAACTCAAGCTGACCCCCTACCCCCGCCCGACCGACCGGTTCGAGCTGTACATCAACAAGGACCTGGTCTATGCGCTTCGTGAGGGCCGCGACGGCTTTTACGAGGTCAAGATTCCGACCCCGACGTTCCCCGAAGTGTTCGTCACGATTCATTACATCGATTCGCTCGGCAGGCGCGACCGCATTTTCCACGAGCGGTTCGTGATCTACAACCGGCACAGGAAAATCGAGGAGGTCAGGGTGTTTCTGAACACCCTCTCGATGGCGATGGCACGACGGGACAACATCTACCTGCGTGATCACATCTCGCGGGAATACCGCGACTCGTTCGGCAACACCTGGTTCGACTTCGTTAAGATGTTCGACGACTCGCTGCGCGACTACCGGGACATCCGGCTGATACTGCACCCACACACGTTCAAGTTCAAGGGCGAGCAGGTGCTGGTGAACATGAACTACCGTCTCTCGGCTCTCACGGGCAACTGGACCTGGCGATACGAGGACACCGGCTCGGAGCTGATGACGCTGTCGTTCGAGGACGGTGAATGGCGCATCCGGTCGAAGGCGAAGGGATTGTTCTTCCAGCGATTGAAGGTCGCCGTCGATCTGCGGATGGGCATCCTGCGTGGCCGCGTCACCGACGAGCGTACGGGTTCGCCGATCATCGGGGCGACGGTGAAGATA
>JAKJFL010000770.1:0-1751 GCA_022704935.1 Candidatus Rifleibacteriota bacterium | reverse complement strand
AGTTGACGATGACGAGGCCCGTCATGGCGCAGACAACGACAGTATCCCAGAACGTGCCGGTCGAGGAGACGAGGGCCTGGCGGACGGGGTTCTTCGTCTGGGCGGCCGCCGCCACGATCGGAGCGCTTCCCAGGCCCGATTCGTTCGAGAACAGGCCGCGCGCGATGCCGTAGCGGGCAGCCTCTTTGACGCCTGCCCCGAGAAAGCCTCCCAGCGCCGCTTTGCCGGAAATGGCGGACGAAAGGATCAGCAGGAACGAATCGCCGATCGTGCTCCATTTCATCGCGAGGAGGGTGAGACATCCCGCGACGTAAAAAAAAGCCATGAACGGGACCAGCTTTTCACAGACATTCGCGATCGATTTGATGCCGCCGAGAATGACGACGGCCGTGAGAACCATCATGACGAGGCCGGAGAGCCAGGCTGGAACGTTGTATCCTTCGCGGAGCATCTCCGCGATCGAGTTGGCCTGGACCATGTTGCCGATACCGAAAGCGGCGATCGCCGTGAACGAGGCGAAGATCACGGCGAGAACGGCGGCGAGTTTTCCCCACCGGGCTTTCAGCCCACGCTCGAGGGCATACATCGGCCCGCCCGCCATCTGTCCGCTTGGGGTTACGACGCGATACCGCACGGCGAGCAGGGCCTCGGAATACTTGGTCGCGATGCCGAACACGCCCGTCAGCCACATCCAGAGCACGGCGCCGGGACCGCCGGATGCCACGGCCGTCGCGACACCGACGATGTTGCCCGTGCCGATCGTTGCGGCCAGCGCTGTCGTCAGGGCTCCGAACTGTGAAACGTCCCCATTACCCTCTTTTTCGCGCTTCAGCGATAGTTTAATGGCTGATAATATATATCTCTGAATGAACCTGAGCCTGAACGTGAGATACAAATGCGTGCCGAACAGAAGCACAAGAAGGGGAAGCCCCCAGACCCAGCCGCTGAACTCGCTCATGAAAGAGCCCAGCGCATCCAGCCAGCCATGTACGGTCGTCGATTGATCCATGTCGGTTCGTTGCCTCTTTTGCCGTCTCGTGGTTTGTCTTTTCTGCCGTGACAGGCGCGACAGCTCATGAGTATCACACGCAGCCGCACTCTGGCAAACATCCGCCGCCGTCGGAAAAAATCTCGCCACGTGCCAGGGCAAAGGAGTAATATCCTGGTCCGGTCGGCCGCCGGAGCGGCCTCCCGCAGTTACATCCGAAATCGAACACCTGGAGGAAGCTTGTGAAAACCTGGTCTGAACATGTGAAACGGGTGGTTGCATCCGCATCGATGGTCCTGATGGCAGGCATGCTGTTTTTAGCGGCGAACGGGTATGCTCTCGAGCCCGTCACCCTGAAAATCTATCAGGGTGTGAAATGTTCCGACGGGACCGTCGTGAAAAGCGATGACAAGGCGGCGGATCTTTCCTTCTACGTGAACCGGGGCAGGCGCGGCGCTCTTTCATTCGAACTCGCGGCGTTCGGGGCAAAGGGTATCAAGGAGTTCGGCGAAAAGAAGCCGGAGCCCGCCGAGCTTTCCCTCGAGAAGGCCGGAACATGGAAGGACCATCTGAACGCCCCTGCCGCCGGGTATTACGGCGTGCTCGGCGCTGATGGGAACACCGTCTACCTGGTCGAGGTTCTCGCTTTCGAGAATCAGGGGCAGGCCTCGGCAAACTGGGTAGTGACGCTGAAATGGGAACCCGCGGCTCCGAAGTGACAAAACCGGCCGGGTCGATGACCCGGCCGGCTGTGTTTGAGAGC
>JAKJFL010000769.1:0-1768 GCA_022704935.1 Candidatus Rifleibacteriota bacterium | reverse complement strand
CGGCATCCTGCACCGGCTGAGAAACGACGGCCGTTCGACCCTCTGCACGCACACCATCCGGCTCGAGCCGGAGAGCATCGTCGGCGAACTGCTGTCGTCACCCACGGTCGAGGTCAACTCGTATCATCACCAGGCGGTGAAGAAACTGGGAGACGGACTTCGAACAACGGCCAGCTCCGCCGACGGCATCGTCGAGGCGATCGAAACGACGTCCGGCCCCTTTTTCACCGGCGTCCAGTTCCATCCCGAGAAGATGCTTCCGGAACGCGCCGAATTCGGCCGTCTCTTCGAAACTTTCGTCGACGCCGCACGTCGTTTCCGGGCCATCGAAGAGGGCCTTCGCTGATTCTGCGCCTCTGACAACGCCTCCTGTCGACGGTCCTCCTCCGGTGGTTGGCCCGCGACGTCTCATCGGTGGTATAGTGTATCCGTTCACGGAGATGCCCGGCGCCCGATCGGAGAGCCGGCATTCCAGTCCGACGTTTATAAATTATACAATATAGTATCGGAGGATGGCATAGCATGGGAACGATCATCCTGGGCGTCAACGCGGCTTATCACGAATCATCCGTCTGTCTTCTCCGGGACGGCGTCATCCTCGGCGCGGTCGAAGAGGAGCGGTTCAATCGGGTGAAGCACGCCAAGTGCTCGCGCGTCGACAACGCCGACGAGCTTCCCGACAAGGCGATCGAGTGGGCTCTCCACCACGCCGGCATCACTCCCGACCAGGTCGACCACGTCGCGTTCTCCTTCGACCCCGAGGCCCGGCTCGAGGCCAACCGCAACCTCGGCGAGGAAGGAATTCCAGCCGGCGATTACGGCACGCCCGAAGGCGAAGCCACGTTCCACATGCATCTCCACAAGGCTGCCGCCGAGCTGAAGCGCCGGTTCCCGAAGGCCGAGTTTCACTTCCTTCCCCACCACCTCTGCCATGCCGGAAGCGCATTCTATACCTCGCGTCATGAGAAGGCCGCCGTTCTGACGATCGACGGCATCGGCGAGTTCACGACAGCCTGGCTCGGCATCGGCGAAGGGAACAAGCTGACCCCGCTTCTCGAGATCCCCTACCCGAACTCGCTCGGCTTCGTCTGGGAAAAGATCTCGGAACATCTCGGCTTCGATGTCTACGGCGGCCCCGGCAAGGTGATGGGCTACGCCTGCATTTCCGACCCGATCGGCGAGGATTCCGGCGTCGATTACGCCGCGCAGTTTCGCAAGATCATCCGGCTGACAGACACCGGCTTCACGGTCGACAACGCGATCATGAAGTTCCGAACCTCCGATTTCAGCGGCATCGAGAAGCTGCTCGGGCCTCGCCGCACCTCGATCATCGACCGGTATGAGGAGGCCAGCATCGCGGCAGGCCTCCAGACCGTCACCGAAGAGGTGTTCGTCCACCTCGCGAAGCTCCTTCACCAGAAGACCGGCCTCGATGCGCTGTGCATGGCAGGCGGCGTCACGCTGAACTGCGTCGCGAACGCCCGGATCCTGCGGGAAACGCAGTTCAAGTTCCTGCATATCCAGCCCGCTGCGAACGATGGAGGCACCGCAATCGGTGCAGCGTGCCACCTCTGGTGCCACGTTCTTGGAAACACGAAGCGGCCTCGTCTCGACCACACCTATCTCGGGCCGGAATACACCGACGCTGAGATCAAGGTCGCCATCGAATCGGCCGGGCTTCATGGCGAAAAGATCGACGACATCCCCGCCCGCGTTGCCCGGATGGTCTACGACGGCAAGGTGGTCGCCTGGTTCCAGGGCCGTCTCG
>JAKJFL010000103.1:0-8680 GCA_022704935.1 Candidatus Rifleibacteriota bacterium | reverse complement strand
GGACTCTCGAGGCGACCTACCGCGACCAGCGCAATCCTGGCGAGGTCTGGATGCCTCCGATCAAGTGGGTCTTCCACGTGAAATCCCGCAAATCCGTTCACCGAACAGACTGTTACGTTTTGCATATCTATCCGGCGAAACGCAATCTGAAGATGCAGGCCGTCCTTTACCTCTCCGTCCGTGATCTGAGGCCCATGCGGCTCATCGAGATCTTCCCGTCGCTCTTCGGCGCGAAGAGCAGAGAAAAGCCGATCGATCCGTTCCACGCAGAACCTCTGATCGGTGACGATACGCTGATTCCTTACGACCTCCCCGTCTTCCCGCTCGTGCGCCCCTCCGTCCAGCGGGCCGACGGGTTCGGCGCCTATTCCGCGCCTGAAGCGAAGGTGTTCGACAAGATCAAGAAGGTCGCCGGCTTCAGCTTCAAACGCCAGGTGAGCCAGACCGACAAAAAGCCCGACCGGCAGCATGCCGACTCGTTCGCGGCCTATCGCCTCGGCGGAGAGACCTTCCAGGTCGAATTGACCGACACCCGCTCCGGTGCCGTTCAAACGCAGTTGTGGCAGGAAGGCTCGCCGTGGGCGATCTCGTGCGAGAGCCGTGACCGGCGCGTCCGCCTGATTCCTCCGACGCTTCCCGAGACGCTGCCCCCGGCCCCCGGAAACAAGGACGAACCGAAGGAAGGTGAAGAATGATGAACATCCGACGCCTCTTTGCCATCGCTCTCGTTGCTCTTCCGCTCTTCGCTTCAGTTCCCGCTTCTGCCGAAGACGGATCGGCCCGCGGGGAAATCAAGCCTGCCCCCTGGTCCGGCGACTGGTGGTCGCGGAAACGCGGTCTGCTCGTGAACGGATGGAACGGTCATCAGCCGTCACCCTTCGCCCGATACGACGCCTATGTGCAGTCGCGCACCGGTCGTAATCCTGGCGCCCACGCCTGGGAATCGAATGTCAATAATACCCACTATAATCCTCGCGCGGAAAACTGGGAAGGTCATTGCAACGGCTGGGCGGCCGCCGCGATCCTCACCCCCGAACCTCGCGAGCGCAGAATCCGGAACGGAATCGTGTTCGAAGTCTCAGATCAGAAGGGAATTCTGAGCGAGCTGTACATGAACACCTACTGCATGTTCTACGGCAAGCGAAACTGGGGCAATCCCGGCGACGATCCGCAGGACATCTATCCCGACGAGTTCCATCGGCTGCTTCTCGAATACATCCAGGGCGGCAAGAGCGCGATGATCTGCGACACCACCCCCGACCGCCAGGTCTGGAACTACCCGCTGTTCAAGTTCGAGTCGAGCTGGAACTCCGGATGGTTCGACGAGAAGAAACTGAAAGTAAAGACAACAGTATATTATGTCGACGACAACGTCCCGGTCGAATTCCTCGGAACCAAGTGGTTCTCGACCACCTACACCTATACCCTGTTCGTCGACGGCAATGGCAACATCACCGGCGGCGAATGGACCGGCCAGAGTCGTGACACGCATCCGGACTTCGTCTGGGTGCCAACCGGCGATGCGCCGAACCCGCCGAACACCGTCCAGGAAAACCCGAACCTCGACCCCAGGTTCGTCAAGGAAATCACCCAGGGGCCCGCGACGCTCGACCAGCGTGCCGGAGACGCGATTCCCGCGCCTGAAGCCGTGATGGTGGAGGCAGGGCTCAATCCTTCAGATCTTTTCTGACACGGAGCAGACCCGATCAGCGCGGGGAACGGTTTTCTGCCGTTTCCCGCGCGTCGTTCCTGAAACATGATGATCCGAACCAGGCGCCGCCGGGGATTCACGATGGTCGAACTGACCGTCGCGGCGTCGCTCATGACGGTTCTGTTCCTCATCGGCTGGACCATCTCGAACAGCTTCGTCGGCGTGCGCAAAACCCGTGATTTCGAAACGGCTGTCGCACTTGCCGCGCAGACCGTCGAAGCCGTGCGGGCCGCCCGGTTCCAGCAGATCGGCGCGACAAAGGACATCCGCCGCGACACGCTGGTGGGGGATTTCAACTCCGAGCGCGAGGTCTACGACTCGAACGAAGGGTTCATCCCTGTTGTCAAAATCGGCAGAACCGAGTTCAAACGCGAACTGTCAGTGGCCGACTGTCCGTCGAAGATCGGCGGTGTTCCTTCTGGCCTGAAGGTCATCAGGGTCGTCGTCAGCTGGCGGGCGACCGAAGACGGGACGCCTCTGACGTTCGAAACCGTGACCACCCAGGCCGATCTGTGGTGAGCGCATGACGCGTCTGATTCTCGTACCTCGCGGCCGGTGCGCGGCGGGCACGCCCGGGCGGCAGGCGTCGTCCGGACTGCATTGCCCGGCCAGGGGCGTGACGCTCGTCGAGATCATGATCGGGTTTGCGTTGTTTCTGCTTTTGCTCCTGGCGGTCTATCGTCTGTTTTTCGCCGAGATCCGCTCGATCCGGACGGCCCTCGAGCATATCGGCGTGAATGAAAACGCCCGGCTCTTCCTGTCTCAGTTTGCCAACGATGTCAGGAACTCGAACCGTGTCGTCTTCCCCTCGCCGGTCATGCGCGAGGTCGTTCCGAAGCTGATCTGCACCGGCGAAGGAAAGGTGTGCACCTTCGAGGGCCAGGCGCTGGACTTCGCCGTAAAACCACCGGACGAGAATTTCCTGAAGCTGACGACCGTCGACTGGAGGCTGGTCAGGGCGAAAGACGGAACGTTCGATCTCGTCCGCGATATCAACTCCGAAGTTCCGACCAGGCCGGGCGGTCCGGCCCCCTGGAGAGGCACCCGCGCCGTCTGCGGCGGCGTGAAAGATATGGTTGTCTATACAGAGATCCGCCGGCCAGTGAGATTTGGCTCGGTTCCCGGCCTGCCTCTGAAGAGTTTCATCATCACCGAACCGTACGAAACCGACGGGACCGGCCCCTATCTCGTTCATGTCAGAATCACCTTCGTCCGCCAGGGAGGCGGCTCCGGGGCCAGGAGCGATGCCGCGCATACGATCCGGACGTGCTTTGCCTTGCGAGGTCGCCCCAATGGGGTGAATCCATGAATATGTATCGCTATTCTTCAGGCCAGGCGCTCATCGTCGTGCTGATGATCGCCCTCATCCTCGGCATCCTCATCGGGGCGGTCTTCCGGTTCCAGCAGGGGCAGATCCACCTGCTTTCCCGCAGCGCGAAAGATTACCTCGCGTTGTGCGCGGCGGAAGCCGGCGTCCATGCCGTCCTGGCCGAGATGAAGGCCGACTACCAGTTCGTCACCCACGGCACGCCGTATATTCCGCTGAAAGGCTGGTCGAGCCCGGCAAAACACAAATACTGGCTCGTCGGCGATGCGGACGGCCTCCAGCTGGACCATGCCGAACGCGGCGTCTACACGGGGCGTATCACGATGAAACGCACGCGCATCACCGGGGAGTTCAAGGTTCGGGTGAAGCTTGCCGGCTCAAAAAACAGCGTCGATACGAAAACCGTCGACGAATCGCACCGGTATTTCGTCCTGGAGTCGATCGGGAACGTCGGTGACGCCTGCCGGAAGGTCGAGGCGGTTATCGAAAAGGTGACGCCTGGCTCTTTCATGCAGTACGACGGCCAGGTTCTCGATCTCGCCGAACTCGGTCCGAACCGCCTCGTGCCAGGCATCGTCAGGCGTGGCCGCCTTTACGGCCAGGAGATGCTGAAAGTCGGCAAGCGCGGCCCGCTCGACGCCGGTCTCGAACTGCTCGATATGGAGAAAATATCGACTCCCGGATATTTCAAGACGACCGCGGGAACGCGGGTCACCTTCAGAAACGGCAAGAGCGGGCATCTGAAGCCCGACGCCGATTCCGACCTTCCGGAAGGGTTCGAGACGTTTCCCGAAGTGGGCATGGGAAAGGTGCTGACCCAGTTCGTGCTCGACGGCATGCGCGGCGGAAAATCCGAAAAATTCCCGGTTCTGAATCCCGACTACTGGCGCAAGGCCCGCGATCCGGCGCCGATCATCCTGCTGCCGGGCTTTTCCTTCAAGGGATTCGGCCCGTCGAAATGGCGCAACCCCGCAAAGCCTGCGGAAGTGGTCTACGATCTGAAATTTCCAGACAAGTATCTGACGAACCAGGCAGAAGCGGAGGACAGCTCGAAGCCTTCCGATGCATCTTCGGACGACCGCGGCAAGACGCTCATCTATTCGATGGTTCCCCTGAGAATTTGGGGAAATCCCCCGTTCAAGGCGCTCACGCTGGTCTGCGAGAAGGACGTGTATATCGCCGGCGATTTCAACCAGAACCCGAAGAACCCCCAGAACTGGGATCTCGGCTGGCGTGAATATGACAAAAAACTCGAGAATGGCACCGACAAGAACGGCGTGATGGTTATCTCGCTCGGACGCATATGGTTCGACTACTCGAATCCCCTCAATTTTCTCCGCGAGGAGCTGAAAACCCTTCTGGACTACGAGATCGGCATGCGGCTTGGCGGCAACGAGCTGAACCCGCTCGCGATGGTCCCCATCACGTATCCGCCGAGATTCGGCACGACCGCCCGCGATATGCGTCTGCCGATGCTCGCCCTGAATTTCAACAAGATCGGCACGCTGTTCGCGCTTCCGAAAACGCCGCCCGAGGTCATTCCCGTCACGATGGGAAGCCTTCTGGTGCATCCTGCCCTCAAGGAACTTCGCGAGTATTTCGACCCGACGTCCGATCCGGCGGCATACAAACAGCGGTTTTGCCTCAAAGGCTTCCTTGCGCGGCAGAAGATCGTCGAAACGATCGGCGGCGCCTGCTACATGACCGGCGCGCTGCTGCCGTTCGAGCGCGATATCGCGATCGGCATGATTCTCGAGCGGATGGAAAAGGAGATGGACGACGAGGAGCCGGACCGCTCGCTCGGCATCTGGAACGCCTGCGACCGCCTGTTCAAGCTGGCGGTGAAAAATCCCAGGACGGGGTTCCGGATGCCGGAAATGACTGTCAACGCCCTTCTGATCGACAGCGCGGAGCTGAATGCCCGCTGGGATTCCCTCGACGGCACCGGAAAAGTCACGAACGAACTCGGGAACATCGATGACAAGCTGATGAGGTGCTTCCGATATGCCGGGGACGACACCCGGGTGATTCTCCGGCATCACGGCGGCATGATCCATCTGCGGAACAGGAAGGCAGACGTATTCCTCGACGGGCGGCTGCGGGAAGACCAGCCGATCATCCGCCGCCGTTCCTGGGACTCGACGTTCGTCCGCGGCGGAGGCGACTACTTCCCGCCGTATCCGCCGGCGGCGTTCAACATCATCACCTGGCGTGACGAAACCGCCGCCGTCGAGGAGTTCAAAGCCTTCGAGTGATTTGCCGAGGATGACTGGCAAACCGTCGTTCTTCGCCGTATAATGCGGGCCGCGTTGCCGACAGCCGGCGGCGTGTATTTACCGTTTGCGGAGGCTTCGGGTGCGTCGATTTGGCCTTTCCCAGCGCGTGATTCTCGGTTCTCTTCTCGTTTGTGCGCTGATGGTCGTGTTTATGGGAATCGCCCTGCGCCGCTTTTCGAGCGTCATCGATGCGACGGCGCATCTGCGTGTTGCCGACGACGTGCTCCTGGTCGGGAGCCAGGTGCAAAACGATCTGCTCGAGCTGTTCCAGACATCGGAGATTTTCGATCAATACATCTCGGATCAGACCTGGCGGCATTACTTCTCGTTCAGCCAGCGCGTCGACACTCTCCTGGACAGGGCGAAGGAGCTGCGTCAGTTCCGCAAGCAGGGGGAAGAGTTCGCTCTGCTCGACCGGACGCGCCTCGAGATGGCCGAGCTGCTCCAGAACGCGACGTACACGATCAATCCGAACTTCCCGGTCGGTGCCATTTCTTCGGCGACGCTGCAACGGATCAAGGCGGCCCGGACGCGGCTTCACGAACAGATCCGGGAGCTGCTGAAGCAGGAGCGCGAAAACCGGATGGCACTCGACGGAATCATGCGGCAGCATATCGAGTCGATGAGCCGGACGATGCTGTGGGTTGCCGGTCTGGTGCTCGCGGCCGGCCTGTTGTTCGCCTTTTATCTGCATCGGGCGGCAATGGCCCCGCTGCGGAGCCTCATGGACATCATGCGCACGTCGGGCGAACCGGGCAGGGTGGTGTTTCTCGAACCGGCCGGAGCGCCGGAAATGCGCGAACTGATCGACTCGTTCAACCAGATGAACGCGGCCATCGGAAAACAGCAGAAACGCCTCTCCTCGATGCTGCAACTGGCGGTCACCGTCGCGCACGAGGTGCGAAATCCGGTGGCGGCGATCGGAACGGCCATTCAGGCGCTTCAGAACGGGTATCCCGCCGACGGCCCCGATCGGGAGATCTTCGCCGAGATTCTGAAGGAAGTCTACCGTGTCAACAGCATCATCTCCGACCTTCTCGTCTTCGCCCGTCCCCGATCCCTGAATCCGGAGCGGATGAAATGGTCTGAACTGATGGACGAACTGAGGATTCTTCTGCGCTCCTGGCTGGACGAAAGAAATATATCGATGAGTATAGATATTCCTGCCGCGCTAGATGAGGCCGTCGCCGACAGGAACCAATTCCACCGGGCCCTCTTGAACCTGCTGACGAACGCGATCGATGCCGTCGACCGGGACGGCAGGATCGAAATCTTCGCAGAGGCCTGTACGACCGGCGTCAGGGTCGTCGTCGAGGACTCCGGCACGGGTATTCCAGACGAACGGCTGGAGAGCATTTTCGATCCGTTCTTCACGACGAAGACAAAAGGCACCGGCCTCGGCCTAGCCATCGTCTCCGGCATCGTCGAGAGCCATGGCGGAACCGTCCGGGCGACAACAGGCCGGCGCCTGAGAGGCGCGCGATTCGAACTCGAACTGCCGCGGGAAGTGGCGGCCGTTTTCGTTGAGGGAAGACCTTCACCTTCGGCGACGAGTTTTTCCGCGGCCGAGATCGGCTCGCCGCCTGAGCCTTCAATGAAGCCGGCCGAAGCTGACAGGGAGGGAGAGCATCCGAATGCATGATCTGCTGCTGATCGATGATGAAAAACTGATTCTCTGGGGACTCAAACGCGACCTCGAACGCAGCGGATATCGGGTCTGGGCTTACGCGAGCGCGGAGGAGGCTCTTCCCGTTGCGGAAAAGCAGCGGTTTCACGCCGCCGTCGTAGATGTCCGCCTGCCCGGCATGCAGGGAACGGCTTTCCTCGAGCGGTTGAAGCAGATCGACCCGGATGTGCAGGTCATCATGGTCACGGCGTTCGCCGATGTCGAAACCGCCGTGATGGCGATCCGCACCGGCGCCTTCGACTTCATTCTCAAACCCTACACTCTGGAAAAAATACGTCTTACGATACAAAACGCCATCGAGGCGGCGAGACTCAAGAAAGTCGTGGCATCCCTGGCCACGGAGCGGGCCCAGCGCCAGCCGAAATACGCCGTCCTGGGGCGTTCGGTCCGGATGCAGGAAGTGATCGGCGCCATCGAGCGCATCGGCAAGGCCGGCGCAGGCGTCGTCCTTCTCGGCGGCGAGAGCGGCACCGGCAAGGGACTTGCCGCGAACGCGCTTCACCAGATCGGGCCGCGGGCTTCCGGCCCCTTCATCGAGATCAACTGCGGAGCGATTCCCGAGAACCTGTTCGAATCAGAGCTGTTCGGCCACGAGAAAGGCGCCTTCACGGGCGCCGACGAGATGAAAAAGGGACTTATGGAGCTCGCCGACGGGGGAACGCTGTTCCTCGACGAGGTCGGCGAAATGCCGCTTCCGATCCAGACGAAGTTCCTAAAGGCTCTCGAGGAGCAGACCGTCAGGCGCGTCGGAGGAAGCCGGCCGATCCAGGTCGATCTGAACATCATTGCCGCCACCAATCGCGACCTGGCGCAGGCGGTCAGGGAGGGCGAGTTCCGAGAAGACCTGTTTTACCGGCTTAACGTCGTGCCGATTTTTCTGCCCCCTCTCCGGGAGCGCCAGGGCGACGCCATGCTGCTCGCCGGACATTTTCTAGAAGTATACTCTGCAAAATATAAAAGAACGCTCAGCGGCTTCGCCGACGGCGCCCGCCAGCTCATCTCCACCTATCACTGGCCGGGAAACATTCGCGAGCTCAAGAACAGCATCGAGCGTGCCGTGATTCTCGAACCAGGTGACCAGATCACGGCGCCGAGCCTGGGCCTTGGTACGCAAAACGGGACGGTTCCCGGGCCTGCTTCCCATACCATTCTCCAGGAAGTCGTCCCAATTCCCGAGGGGGGAATGGATCTGCAGGGTCATCTCGAAGAGATCGAGCGCCGCTACCTCGAAGACGCTCTCGCGAAATGTAAGGGAAACCAGTCCCAGACCGCCAAACTTCTCGGCATGACTCGGGATATTCTTCGGTACCGCCTCAAGAAATACGGTCTTGCCGATTCCTGATTCGAAAAGGCCTGGGGGCGGGTTGCATGTTCCCACCTCGCGAGGGGAACGGCGTGGGGAAAATACCCCAATGTTTCGGGAAATGCGGAAAATTACGCAGAAAAGGTGGGGAAAGATACGCTTTTCCCGAGGTGCCAAAACGAAGAAATCTGTGTACAAGCCAAAATCGATAGGTTGGCATCGGCTTTGCGATAACCAAGCTCGAGGTTGAACCTCAAAATATTCAAAGGAGATTTCAAAATAATGAAACGCGCACTGATTCTCTCTCTGATGGTTGCTTCCTTCGCTCTCCCGGTTTTCGCTCAGGACGCCGCCGCTCCGGCTCCGGCCGCTGACG
>JAKJFL010000768.1:0-1775 GCA_022704935.1 Candidatus Rifleibacteriota bacterium | reverse complement strand
TCTCCGGCCTCGCCGTCACGCTGATCGGGGCCGCGATGCAGCGGTTCTTCCGTCCGGCGGCGATCCAGAACATGTTCTCGCTGCTTGGATACCTGTGCGCTTTCATCGGCCTGGTTCCGTTCCTCATCGTTTCCTCCGCGCCGGTCGAATCGGCGACGGCGTTTATCGCCGCGATGGAGTCCTGGAGCGACATCGCCGGCACGATCATCGCGCCATTCCGCTGGCTGACCGACTCGCTCCTCGACGGTTTCGCCAGCCCCTCGTTCCCGGCATTCCAGTTTCTGTGGATCATCGCCATGGCCGCGGGCGCCGGTCTGTTCCATCTCGCCGTCCGGCTGAACTGGCTCACCTGGGTCCATCCGGGCCGCCGCCGCATCATCAGCACCTCACGCCACCTCCTCTCGGGACTCCTGCGGAAGGAGGCGGTCCTGCTCCGGAGCGACTGGAACATCCTGACGAATTCGCTGCTGCTGCCGATCTCGATCATCTTCTTGCAGTTGTGGGCGTTCAGGAACGTGCTTTCGACGAATCCCGAAGCGCATGGCCTCAACATCATCGCCGCGGCCCTGATGTATTTTTCGATGTTCGGCCCTCTCAACTCGATCGGAAGCGAAGGCATGGCCGTTTCCCTGCTCGAAACCCTGCCGGTTTCACCGGGGCGGGTCATCGCCCTCAAAACGCTTTTTTGGAGCGGGCTCGCCGTTTGTTGTTTCATTCCTTCTGCAATAGCTATCGGTATATATCTCTCCATTCCGCTGCCGTCAGTCATCCGGATCGCCGCCTGGACGTTTTTCGTCATCCCGCCGCTGATCTGGGTGACGATCTCGATGTCGGCCATATACGCCCGATACGAGGGAAAAATACTGCAGCAGCGCTCGCACTTCTCGGCGAAACTGCTCACACCACTCGTGGTCGGCCTTCTCGTCGCCTCCAAGGATCTGTCCCCGGACTCGCTCCTCAACCTCGCCGTCTTTTTTCTGCTGGCCTCGTCGCTGCATCTGAAGGCATCCGCCGCGATGGCCCGGCGTCTCGATCCGGACGGCCTCCTGCAGCCACGCTTCGCCGTCGCCGATGCCGTCCTGGGCTTCGGTATCCTGCTCGGCATCAGGCGATTCATACTGACGATCGCCGGCCTCGCCGTTCCCCCGGAAGTGCAGGGACTCTGGCCATGGCTGTTCTCCCTCCTCATCGGAACGTGCGTGCTGGCCTTTTTCTGCCACGAGCATGCCCGCAACCGGTTCCCCGCGCCCGCGTATGCCATAGGCTGGCGCCGATGCGGATTGGCCGCGGCCTTTTCAGGCATCACTGCCGGCAGTCTGCTCGGCGGCGGCGCCGGCATCTGGGTCAGGCACTTCTGGCCGGAAGGCATCGCTGCCGCCGAAGCCTCAGGAACAGTCATCGCGGCGTTTTTCGGCTCTCCGGCAACCGCGAGTCTCCCGTTTCTCCTGTTCTTCATCGCGGTTCCCATCATTCACGAAACGTTCTTCCGCGGTTTTCTCTGTCAAGCCCTCATTTCAGGCGGATACAGCCGGCTCGCCGTCATCACCGCCGGCGGAGCCGTTTCGGCCCTTGCGTGGCCTTCGGCCTTCATGCCCCCCGCGGCGGCAGCCGGCATGGTGTCAGCCGGCCTGTTTCAGCGCACGAACAGTCTGCTCCCGGGTGTTCTGCTCCAGGTCGTTTTTCATGGTATCGTATTATATATATATTACACCGGGTCCCACTGAAGGGTTCCCGGAGCGCACCTACGGAGGTCGAACATGCTCTACAGAACCATG
>JAKJFL010000767.1:0-1779 GCA_022704935.1 Candidatus Rifleibacteriota bacterium | reverse complement strand
CCGCTCCCCCGCCTGCCGTAGCGACCAGCAGATCGCCGTCGTCATCGACGATAAGTTTGCTGATCCGTGAGTCCGGCAGACCGTTCGTCCCCGAGGCGACGATCGTGCAGGAAGCCCCGTCGATCGCGATCAGGCCGGAGCCGAATGTTCCCGCCCAGAGTCTCCCCGTGCGGTCCTCGGCGAACGAGCGTATCACGCATGTATATGCGGTTTTTTTGAGTACCGATCCTGCGCTTGTCAAAGAACCGAGAGCATGTGCCGTATCGAAAAGCACCGTCAGAACGAGAACGCCCGCAAGAGCCAGGAAGGCGATTTCCCTTCTGTGAGCTGTCACCGCCGTCATGAGCCGGTAACGTGTTTTCCGATGTCCTGTCGGATTCGCAGGTTCAGGGCCAGCATCGATGAAACGAGGCCGATCGCCTCGTCGCGCGTCATGTCGTCGAGCACGCCCACACTAAGATTCTGCCGGAACGTCTGGAACTGTTTTTCCGACATCCCGTGAAGAAGACGCAGCTCGCGGCAATGGCGTTTATTCATTTTTTCGAGTTGTTCCAGGGTGACCTGGGGAGTGTCAGCCATGATCCGCGCCTAAGCCTAGGCGAGGTGCAACATTCTTGCGGGGTTTGCGCTGAACGAGGAGCTTGCCGCTCTTGTAACTCGATGCAAGAGCTTTGGGAACCCGCATCTCGGACTCCACGAGCTTCGCCCTCATCTCCTGTTCGATGGCCTTGTTCTCCTGGAGCTGGGCGAACGCGAGGGCGCGCCGGCCTTCAGCCTTCGCCTGGGCGACTTTCTTGTCGGCCTCGGCCTGATCGTTCTGGAGCATGGCGCCGATGTTGCGACCGACGTCGATGTCGGCGATGTCGAAGGAAACGATGCTGAACGCGGTTCCTGCGTCGAGGCCGGCGCTCATGATGCGCTGGGTGATGATTTCGGGTTTTTTGAGAACGTCGGTATGGGTATCGACCGAGCCGATGGCCGAAACGATTCCCTCTGCGACGCGCGCCAGGACCGTCTCCTCGCCGGCGCCGCCCACCATCGTCTCGAGACTGGCCCTGACGGTGATCTTCGCGCGAGCGATGACCTCGATGCCGTTCTTGGCCATACCGGAAATGTCACCGGTCGAGATGACCCGAGGTTCGACGCTCATCCGAACGGCGTCAAGCACGTCGCGGCCGGCAAGGTCGATGGCGGCGGCACGCTCGAAACTCAGGTTCAGCTGGGCCCGTCCCGCGGCTATCAGGGCGTTGATGACGTTACTGATGTCTCCGCCCGAGAGATAATGCGCCTCGATTCGGTCGAGATACAGTGTCAAACCGGCCTTCGTACCCTTGATGTAGGTGTCGACGATCACGTCGCTCGGTACTTTCCGAAGGCCCATGGCGATCAGGGAAATCGGATTCGCCGGTACGCCTGCGGAAAGACAGCGGATCCAGGTGCCGAACGGGAAAAACGAGAGCACGACGAAGAACACGAGAACGGAAATGCCGACAAGACCCGCGACGATGATGTGACCCATTCGATCTCCCCTTCACTAGAACTCTCATCTCATGTTACAGGCGCCCCGCCGAGAGTGTCAAATTGAATACGAGAAAAGGGGGATGTTTCGTTACAGGTATTTTTGATGCTCCGTCCGGATCTCAGTCGCCGACTTGTTTTTCGAGTTCGCGAAGTTTTGCCGCGGAGAGAACGTCGCCGGGGTTTCTGAACACCTGGCGCTGAAGCCGATCGATCTCGTTCCGGGTATAGCGAATGAGCCTCTTGAGCACGTCGAGGTCA
>JAKJFL010000766.1:0-1780 GCA_022704935.1 Candidatus Rifleibacteriota bacterium | reverse complement strand
TACGGGCTCTGGGAGTTCATGCCGCCGTGGCTCTGTCTGAACGGGTTCCGGGTCACCACCGTGGTCAGGCGGCAGAACAACCCGGAGGTCGATGCGTGGTTCGAACGCATGCGTCGCCGGTTCGGCGCCCTGACGACGGATTCCGGCTTCGGACTGCGCGAGATTCTGCGAACCCTCCGCAACGGGGACATCCTCGCCCTGATGTCCGATCAGAATGCCGGCGACCGAGGGTATTTCGTGGATTTCCTTGGGGAACCGGCATCGACGGTCACGGGACCCGCACAGATCGCCCTCAAAAGCCGTGCGCCGATCGTCGCCCTTGCCGCTCACCGGCAGGGCGCAGGCCCGCATCTGATCGAGATCCTGCCGCCCATCTGGCCCGAGGAGTTCACCGACGACGAGAGCGGCAGGCTGCAACTGACGCAGCACCTGACGCGCATCATCGAAAACTGGGTCAGGAAGCGGCCTGACCAGTGGTTCTGGCTGCATCGGCGCTGGAAAAGCCGGCCGCCGGCAAAGGAGGGTTCGACATCATGACAACGGCACTCTCTTTCTATCGCGGTCTGCTTCGCGCCGTCGTCTGCGGGCTCGAAACGTTCCCCCCGAAGCGCCTCGAACGCGAGGAAATCGAGCTTCGTAAGGGCCATTACCGCCCAGAACGGCCGATTCCGCAGGCGGGAACGATCTGGGTCCACGGAGCGTCCCTCGGCGAGGTCATCACCCTCCGGCCGTTTCTCCGACGCCTCGAGGCCCGCTTCGGCCCGGAACGGATCGTCTGCACCGCGACCACCCTCGACGGGTATCGCCGCATCCTGGCGGACGGGCTGAGCGGCCACGCCAGTCTGCTTCCCATCGATCTTCCCGAGTTTCTGAACCCTTTTTTCGATATCGTGCGACCGCGCCTGATCCTGATCAGCGAGACGGAGCTCTGGCCGGTATTTCTCGCGACCGCCGCCGAGCGTAATATTCCAGTCATTATTATAAATGCTCGCATAAACGAATCGACGGTGCGTCTGGGAAAGCTCGCGCACCCGCTCTTTTCTCCGGGCCTGGCAGGCATTCGAGCCGTTTTCGCACAGGAACGAATCTACGAGCGACGGTATCGCGCCGTCGGAATCCCATCGGAAACGATCCGCGTCCTGGGGCCGTTCAAGTTCGACCTCGAACTGCCGGACGACACCCCGCAACACATCAGGGATGCGTATGGCATCCCGCCGGGCAGGCTCGTCATCGTGGGCGGCTCGACGCACGAGGGGGAAGAGGCGATGCTTCTCGACGCCCTCGAACCTCTCTGGCCCCGGGTCAATGCAACGCTCGTCCTGGCTCCGCGGCACATGAACCGTGTCGGCGACGTCGAGAAATTGCTTCAGACGCGCCACATCGACTACTCCCGACTGACGGCCCGCGTATCGCCCGTCGGAAGGGTGCTGCTCGCCGACACGCTCGGAGAGCTCCAGAAGCTGTACATGGCCGCCGACCTCGCGTTCGTCGGCGGCAGCCTGATCCCCCGGGGAGGGCACAACCTGATGGAACCTGCCGCGGCCGGCGTCCCGCTCGTCACGGGCCCGCACCTGGAAAACTTCCCGTCAGAGCGCGCAGCGCTCGTCGAGGGCAACGGGATCAGGATCGTGAACGATACCGCCTCGTTCGGGAAAACGTTCGAGGAGTTTTTCGCCGACCGTCCCGCGTTTGTCGCGATGGGGCAGCGGGCTCTTTCGGTCCAGCGCCGGATGGCCGGCGCCGCGGAACGCACGCTGGAAGCTCTCGACGAGATGGGCGT
>JAKJFL010000765.1:0-1782 GCA_022704935.1 Candidatus Rifleibacteriota bacterium | reverse complement strand
GACGGACACCCTTGCCGTTCGGCTCGTGATTCCCCTTGTCGGGCTCACAGAGGACTTGCACCTCCTAGGAAGTGCGCCCTGCCGGGCGCACAAAGCGAACCGCCGACCCGAGCTCCGGGTCGGCGGCAGTATCGCCAGGGCTCAACAAAGGTCAGGCGCCGGGAGGACGCACCACGTAGCGGGGAATCCAGCCATCGTAATAGCCGGCTACCGGGTGGATCGCGCCGTGATGCGCGCTGGAACTGTTGGACATGCACATGCCGTTTCCGAGATAGACGCCTACATGGTCGCTCGGGCTCCAGAAAATGACGTCGCCCGGTTTCATCAGGGCTGTCTGGATTTTTCCAGAATCGGGGTTGCCGGTCGAAGGAACTTTGGCCCATCCGAATTCTTTCATCAGGCGCCTCGTGAGATTCAATGCGCCCAGTTCCTCCCATCCTGGGGGGACCATGCCGGCCGCGCGAAGAACCTTCGTCATCAGCCATGCGCAGGCGACATTTCCACCGCCGGGTCCGCTTTTGGAGCTGTATCCATCGAACTGGCGGCCGGCAGCGACCATCTTGGCGGAGCATTCGGAGTACAACTGATTTTTCAGCGAGGCAATCCGGCCCCGGATTTCGTCAATGCGGCTGGCAACGACCCCGCCCTTCTTCATCTGGCTCAGGAGGCCGGGTTTGACGGTTTTCCCGCTCTTCGTATCCCTGGAAAGCTTGTCCAGATACGCGACAGCTTCGGAGGAACGCTTGTAATCACCGCTTTTGAGATATGTCTCGAGCTGGGCCAGGATCTGTTCGATCGTATCGTGCGCCTTGCGCGCATCGGGAGTGGCCGATGCAAGCGGATCGCCTGGAGGGGTTGGCTCTGGCCCGACCGCGTTCGTCTGTTCGAAGGTCGGAATCTGAATCCCGTTGGATATCGCAGTTGAATCGACCTTCCCGGTGAATGGGTTCTGGGCCCAGGCGGGAGTGAAGCCAAACACGATCAACGCGGTCACCATCAGCGTTTTTCGCCACATCATATGAACGACCTCCTGACAAGCGGAGCGAATTTTCATCACCTGCATTGTACCCGATTTTCCCAGGGGGCCGGAAGCGACGAAGCAAAAAAATCGTTCACCACGTTTTGAACGCCGGAACGAGCGCCCGGGTCAAAAGCGATGTTCCAGTTTTCCCTCGTGAAGATGGATCTTTCTCGAACATATTTCATCCGCAAGCCACTCTTCATGCGTCACGAGCAGGAGAGCGCCCCCTTTCCCGATGTAGGACCTGAGCAGACGAATGATGGGCTGAAGCGTCGCTCGATCGAGATGCGAGAGGGCTTCGTCGATCAGCAGCAGATCCGGCTGGACGGCCAATGCCCGTCCGAGCGAAACCCGGGCGGCTTCTCCTCCCGACAGGTTCCGCACCGGCTGACCGAAAAGGTGCCGAAGGCCGAGAGACTCTCCAAGACGTTCCGCTCGCGCGCGGATTTCATCAGGAGACACTCCCCGGATGCGCATCCCGAACTCCATGTTCGTCCGAACCGTTCCCTCGAACAGATAGGGCCGCTGGAACGTGAGGATCGGGGATTTCCGGTGCAGATCGATGGAACCCTCGTCCGGCGCCGCAAGCCCGGCCATGATGCGGAGGAGGGTTGTTTTTCCAGAGCCGGAGGCAACCATCAGGGCTGTTCCGCCGGTCATTTCGATCGTTGCCGAGAGGCCTCCGAACAATGCGCGATCCCCGTAGCAGACCGTCAGATCGCGGATTTCGACGGGAGGGAGCTCTGGATACACCTGTTTTC
>JAKJFL010000102.1:0-8739 GCA_022704935.1 Candidatus Rifleibacteriota bacterium | reverse complement strand
GCTCCTGATCGCGTTCATTTGCATGCATCATTTCAACATTCCCGCCAATCTCCTGTCGTTGGGTGCGATCGACTTCGGGATTCTGGTCGATGGGGCGATCATCGTCTTGGAGAATATCCTTCGCCGGCGTGAGGAGCTTTCTGACAAGGAACTGACCGAGCGGGATGTGATGGCGACCGCCAAACAGGTCACACGCCCCGTTTTCTTCGGAATGCTGGTGGTCATTTCTGCCTATTTGCCCCTGTTTGCTTTTCAGCGCATCGAATACAAGTTGTTCTCACCCATGGCCTTCGCGGTTGGTTTTTCAATTCTCGGGGCTCTGGCAGTCGCTTTGCTTTTGGTGCCGGGTTGGGCATACCACGCATACCATCGGCCTCGAACAATGTTTCGCAATCCCTTGTTCGGTCTGATGAACAAACTGTATGAGTGGTTTCTCTGGTTCGTGGTCAGGCATTCCTGGCTGGGCGTTCTTGTGCTTGCAGCCACGCTTGCTGCCACCGGATTTCTTGCAATGAATATCGGGCGCGATTATCTGCCGTATCTCGATGAAGGCTCGATCTGGCTTCAAGTGACCCTTCCACCCGGTATCTCGCTCGAGAAGGCAACGGAGATGTCCAATGAACTTCGCCGGGTTACCAGGGAATTCAAGGAAGTTTCGTTCATCGTGACCCAGCTCGGCCGCACCGACGACGGCATGGATCCCTGGACACCGTCTCACATCGAAGCGATGGTCGGATTGCATCCCTATGAAAGCTGGGATTCGCATCTGACCAAGCAGGAACTGATCGATAAAATGGCCAAGCGGTTTTCCGGGATGTCGGGTTTTGAAGTGGGCTTTGCCCAGCCGATCTCCGACATGGTTCTGGACAAGGTTGCCGGGGCTCACAGCGATCTCGTGGTGAAGGTGTATGGAAACGATTTCAAGGAGTCACGGCGGATAGCCGGCGAAGTCGAGCGTGTGATCAAGACGATTCCGGGGGCCCAAGACGTGATGATCGATCAGCAGCCTCCATTGCCCCAGGTGCGGATAAAGGTCGATCGGGACGCCTTGGCCCGGGTAGGAATCAACGTCTCGGATGTGGCGGATCTTATCGAGACCGGGATCGGGGGAAAGTCGATCGCCCAGATCTTCATCGAGGAGCGCAGTTATGACATCGCCGTCCGCTTCGCCCCTGAAACGCGCGATTCGCCGGAAGCGATCGGAAAGCTGGTTTTGACGGCTCCTTCCGGGGCCCAGATTCCGCTATCCCAGGTTGCAGCAATCGTCCTCGACGAAGGGGAAAGCACCATCACGCGTGAGATGGGAAAACGCCATCTGACGGTGCGCATCAATGTTCGGAATCGCGACCTTTCCAGCTTTCTCGACGAGGCGCGCCGGAAACTCCAGGCGGAAGTGCCGTTTGATCACTCCCAGTTCCATCTCGCCTGGGGGGGCAATTCGAAAACCAGCAGCGGGCTCAGGCCAGACTGTTGCTGATCCTGCCGATGGTTCTTGCCCTCATGTTCCTGTTGCTATTTGCCGAGTTCGGAAACCTGCGACTGCCCGTCCTGGTGCTGCTGACGATTCCCATGGCGGCCCTGGGCGGCTTGCTGGCGCTTCAATTCAGGGGAATGACCCTGAACGTTTCCAGCGCCGTCGGGTTTATTGCCGTCTTCGGGGTGACGGTGCTGAACGCCATCATCATGGTTTCCAATATGACGAGGTGGAAGCTTGCCGGTACGGTCTCCCTGAAAGAAGCGGTTCAAAACGGGGCCCGGGAGCGTCTGCGATCCGTTCTCATCACGGGAATGGTGGCCACGGCAGGCATGATACCCGCCGTGCTGGCCCGCGGATTGGGAAGCGATGTCCAGCGGCCGCTTGCCACCGTCGTGGTTGGCGGTCTTGTCACGGGAACGATCCTGACACTGACCTTGCTTCCCCCCTTGTATTACCTCATTCAACGTCGCTTTGGATCGGCCGCGCCCCATCCGGGTGAACCGGTTCCGCAAGCTGAGCCCGAGGCGGGGTGTGTCCCCGCGTTTCCTGCGCAAGGAGAGTCGCATGTCTGATCGATTTTTGCCTGTTGTCGTCATTCGTTTTCTCTTCGTTCTCCTTGGGGGTCTGTCGACTGTGGGAACAGCGCCGGCCGACTCCTTCGTGGCTTCCTTGACATCTGTTGCTTCCGGTGCAGCGACGATTTCCTTCGGGGAGTATCTCGATGCGATCGAGCATTTGAGCCCTGAGCTGGAATGCCAGCGTCAGGGCGTGACCGCCGCAAAGGCGGGCATCTCCGTCGCCCGCATCCGGCCCGATCCTCAGCTCACCGGTGGAATCGACTCTCTGGAACTCGCTTCCGCCAACAAACCGAACGCATCGATCGTCACGGTTTGCGAACTGGAGATTCCCTTTGAAACGGCCGGAAAACGGGAAAAACGGATAAAAGCGGCGCGAACAGGGGTTCGCCAGGCAGAGGTCGAGGTCAAAACCCTGCGATGGCGGCTCATATCCGATGCGGCCGAAGCGTTCATCGAAGCGGCCCGGCTCCAGGGAGTTCTGGAACGCAAACGATCGAGTCTCAAGGCGTATCAGGAACTGGTTTCCTCGAACGAGATCCGCTGCAAGGCGGGAGACATCGGTGAACTCGAACTGCGGCAATCGAGGATGGAGGAAGAACGGTTCCAGACCGAGGTTGGAATGGCGGAGGCCGAAGCCGGGAAAGCGGTGGTGAACCTCTCCAAACCTCTCGGAAAAGGCTTTGCGGAGGTGTTCCCAGGGCGGGAAATCGATGCCCGGCTTGCGTTCCAGCCTTCGGACATCCCGGCCGAGGAGTGGATCAGTCGCGCCTTGAAGGGCAACGAGGAACTGCGGCGAGCCGAACTGGCAGTTGATGCGGCCCGTGACGCGTTGCGGTTGGCCCGGGCAAATCGTTCGGTCGATCCGACGGTGAATATCGGCCTGACCAACACGCCCCGGGTTGGTGAGCGATTCGACGCGTTTGGAACGGTGACCAATTCGCCGGCGGAACGTTCTCTGACCATGGGCTTGACGGTGGGGGTGCCGTTGCCGCTTTCCAACAGAGAGCGGGGGCCGCTGAAACAGGCGGAGGTTGCCGTGAAACAAGCCGAACTTCAGTTGCAGAGCCTGACCGAAGGAATCAAAACGGAAGTTCAAGGCTCTTACACGCAGTATCAGGCAATGATTCGGGCTGTTGAACAATACCGGCAGCGGATTCTGGGCGAAGCCGACCGGGTCTTGGAAGGAATCCGAAAGAGTTACCGGATGGGGGAGGCCTCCCTTCATGAATTGTTGGAAGCCCAGCGGAGCGCGGATGACATTTATCAGGAATACTTGCAGGCAATGGCCGATTACGCCCTTGCCCGGGTGAAACTTCTGATTCTTGCAGGAGAACCTGTCGCTCTTTGAAATCCGGAAAATGATGTTCATTCGGCCTTTCCCAGTCCAACCCTGGAAGGGCATGATTGAACCAATTCAAGTGGCTTCCGTGCCGCACGAATGATATCGTATTCACGCTGATGTCGATGGAATTGCCCGACCGAAAGAAAACCGATGAAAATATCACATGGCCAGAACAGAATCTTTTGATAAATATAGTGACAGGTATGATAGTTGGTTCGATCGGCATGCCGATCTCTACAATGCCGAATTGGGGATAATTCGGCAAATGATGCCTTCGCCTTGCATCAGAGGCCTGGAAGTGGGTGCCGGTTCCGGCAGGTTTGCTGTGCCCCTGGGGATGACGATCGGCGTGGAACCGTCGGAACAGATGGCGACGAAGGCCAGAAACCGTGGGGTGAGCGTCGTGCGGGCCGTGGCGGAGCGGTTGCCGTTTCCCGATGCCGCGTTCGATTGCGTGCTGATGGTGACGACCATCTGCTTCGTCGACGATGTTCTCGAGACTTTCCGAGAGGCATGCCGCGTGTTGAAACCACAGGGGTGCGTCGTCGTCGGATTCGTCGATAGGGAAAGCGAATTGGGCCAGGAGTACAAGAGAAGGAGTGCTTCAGACGTTTTTTATAAAGACGCTCTCTTTGTCTCTGCGCGGGAAGTCGGTAAATACCTTGCGGAAGCCGGTTTCCATGAAGTGTTCTTCAAACAGGCGCTCATTGCCGGAGCGTTGCCGTCAATGATTCAGGATGGCTTCGGCAAAGGGTCGTTCGTGGTGGCAAAAGGCCTGAAATGAGAACTGACCGCAGAGTGGAGGGGGGTCTCAGGTGAGGTGATGGGTTTGACCGGTCTGGGTTATGGATATATAATGCCCGAAACGGTCCAATGTTCAAAATCGATACTCTGGATTGATCGACATTCCTGATGACTGCAAGTCGAAAACGATGCTCATAAAACGTGGATGGTGGAAATCGGTAGCGGTTCTGTGCCTGATTCTTCAGGTCGGGTTTCTTGCCGCCGGTTTGTTGCATTTCGCTCTCAGCGGAAAGTGCGAACATCGCCATGATGAGCCCGACCATGCCTGCCCCGGGTTTCCGCATGTGCATGTGGCGGCACCCGACGAGGCGGGAAGTGAATTCGGTCCGCACCCGCACCACCAATCTCAAACAGTGGCAATTGCAGGTGCGAACCACGTTTCGCAATGGGCACCCTCAGGAAAAGTGTTTCCCTGCCCGTCCGAACATTGTCTGATTTGTTCGCTGTCCGACCTGGTGCGCTCGAGTGATATCACACCGGCGGGAGAGCCGGTGTTATACATTCGGTCCGCAAGATGCACCGAACACGTTCCGGATGTTGATATCTCCCGGAGCGTCTTTCGGCCGTGCCTGCCGCGCGGTCCTCCCATTGTGAGCTGAACCCCGGTTTTCCGAAGTTCCTCAGACCGCCGACGCCGTGTCGGCGATTCGGTTCACGATTGGAGAATAATATGAAATATATATCAATTGCTTTCTACCTGCTCGTTTTAACTTTTGCGCCCTGCCGGCACGGCGCATTCGCGGCGGAACCCGCCTCGAACGCCGACATTGAAACGCTGCGTGGGGAAATAGCCGGTCTGCGGTCAGAGATGTCGGCAATGCGTGAAAAATACGAAACGACCATTGCACGTCTCGAGGCACAGGTGAACAGGCTTGGCTCCGGCACCTGCGAACCGGCCGCTCCGATGCTGCAATCAGCGCAGGTCACATCATCGCCTGCCGACGAGCGGGAACGGCTCCGGCTTGTGGCCGCCGGCGCCCTTGGCGCGGCTGGCCTGGAAACGACGACGGGAGCCACGCCGTCTGCGCAGACCGTCACATTCAAGGCCGGCGAGCTGGGGCAGCAGGCGTTGAACCCCGAGATCAGCATGACCGGTGACGTCATCGCCCAGTTCCGCTCGCAAGAAGACGTGCGCGAACAGGCGCGCGGTACGTTCCGCTCGCTCGGCATTCACGGGGAATGCTATCTCGATCCGGATACCCGGTTCAAAGCCTCGTTCCCCATCCAGGAGGAAGGAACGGAAATCTGCGAAGCCTACATCTCCCGCGTCGGTTTCTCGAAAGATCTCAACCTGACGCTGGGCAAATTCCATCAGCAGTTCGGTGTCGTGGGCCGGTGGCATCAGCACGCTCTCGACCAGGTGGACTTCCCGCTCGCTCTCCGGCGTCTTTTTGGCGGCCCGCTGGAGCAGATCGGCGTTTCGTTCGACTGGCAGTTGCCGGCAGAGAAGGGAATGGGACGGGAGTTCACGCTGCAGCTCACCCATGCGAAAAATGATGCGCTGTTCGCCGAAAACACCCGGGGTATTCCCTGCCTCCTGGCTCACTACAAGCAATTCAAGGATCTGGATGCCTCGACCTATCTCGAATGGGGCGTCACCGGTCTGACGGGCACCAACGACCGCTGGAACGTGGGCGCGGCGCCGGCGATCTCCATCCATGACGAGTCGCGGCCGATCTACGCACTGGGATTCGATCTGACACGCCTGTGGGAACCCACGGACCGGATGCGGTATCGCAACTTCTGCTGGCGCACCGAGGGATATTATCTTGCCCGCGATATCATTACCGCGGCGGGAGACCGCGATACGGCACGTGCCTGGGGTGCGTACACCAACCTTCACTGGAAGCTGAACCGGATTCTCGAGTCCGGTATCCGCCTCGACTACTATCGGCCCGATTCGAAACCGTATGCCGCCGCCATCACGCCGACGGAGCTGTATCCGAATGCCCTGCACATGGTGTCGGGGCATGACCCCTACGAGTTCCAGGTCAGTCCCTACTGGACGTGGAGCCAGAGTCCCTGGGTGCATTACAGGCTCGAATTCGATTATCGCAAGGGGCACAACATGGAGCAGGATGACCGGCGCATCACGCTGCAGTGCATCTGGGCCGGCGGCCCTCATCTGCACGACCGCTACTGAAAGGGTTTGAAATATGAATAAAAATATATGTATTTGTATCGCCATCGTTGCCGCTCTGTGGGCCGGGTGCGCTCCTCTTCTGGCCGCAAACGGTTCCGAAAATGGGGAACGGCCGCTGCGCGTCGTCACGACGATTCCCGATTATGCCGACTTCGCCCGGCGGATCGGCGGCGGGCATGTCGTCGTGTCGCATATCGTCCAGGGTGACCAGGACGCCCATTTCATCAGACCGAAACCCTCGTTCGTCCAGATGCTGCGCGAGGCAGACCTGCTCATCGCGACGGGGCTCGATCTCGAAATGTGGCTGCCCACCGCCATCGACAAGTCCGGCAATCCCCGCATCAGGAGCGAGGCGGTCGGCTACGTGGCGGCCGCCCAGGGGGTGCGGATGAAGGATATTCCGACCGTCCTGTCGCGAAGCGAAGGGGGACTTCATATCTATGGAAACCCTCACATCACGGTGAGTCCCATCAACATGCTTCGGGTCATCGAGAACATCGAGATCGGCCTCGAAAAAAATGCCCCGGCGCATGCGCAGGAGTTCCGGACCCGCCTGGGTCAGCTCGAGGCCGAATTTTATAAACGTCTCTATGGATCTGAACTGGTCGAGATCCTCGGCGGAGAAACGCTGGTGAAGCTTCATCAGGAAGGCAAACTGCACGACTTCCTGAAGCAGAACACCTTCGAAGGCAAGCCGTTGTCCGACATGCTGGGCGGCTGGACGGGCAGGATGCTGCCGCTGCGTGGCCTTCCCATCGTGACGTATCACAAAAACTGGATCTACTTCTGCGACGATTTCGACCTCGTCCAGATCGATACCATCGAGCCAAAACCCGGCATTCCGCCGTCTCCGAAGCATACCAGGGAGTTGCAGGACCGGATGCGTCGCGACGGCATCAAGGTCATGTTGTCGGTCAACTACTTCGACGAGCAGACCGTCAAATCGATCGCCGAGGCGACCGGGGCGACATACCGCATGGTGCCGTACTACGTCGGCGGCTCAGCCGGCGTCGGCGATTACTTCTGTCTCGTGGACCATTGGATCGACGCTCTCGTCTCAATGGCCACCGAGGCGGGCGTGCAGGGGGGAGCGCGATGACCGGAACGGCAGGCGCGGCGAAAGCCGTGGCCGGTCCCGTTGTCCTTTGCCGAGGCGTGTGCGTCGGCTACGACCAGGACCTGGTTTTGGACGACGTCGACCTGGAAATCCCGCGAGGGGCATTCGTGCCGTTCGTCGGCCCGAACGGAGCCGGCAAGACAACGCTGTTGCGAGCGATTCTGGGGCTTCTGCCGCTTCGTGCAGGAACGATCGAGACCCCGTTCGAAACCGTGCCTGCCGGCTTCGTTCCCCAGCACCAGAGCATCGATCTGCTGTTCCCCGTCATCACGCGTGACATCGTCATGATGGGGCTGTATCCGCGCCTGGGCTGGTGGGGCCGACCGTCTCCGGCCGACCGGGAACACGTCGACCGGCTGCTGGTGCGGTTCAACCTGTCCGCCCACTCGATGAAGGCGTTTCATGAGCTTTCGGGCGGCATGAGGCAGAAGGTGCTCATCGCCCGGGCGCTGGTGACCGGGGCCGACGTGCTCGTGATGGACGAGCCGACGGCCTCGCTCGATGCGGATTCCGAGCGCGAGGTCATCCATCTCCTGCACGAACTGGCGACCAGGGACGGCAAAACCGTTTTGTTCGCCCAGCACGGCCTCGATCTCGTCCGTCACCTGACCGACGACGTATGCCGGGTGAACCACGGCAAAGCTCGCATGATGCCCTGGCGTGATCTTCATCTCGATGAACCGGAGGTGCGGGCGCATGCATGAATCCCTCGCATCGATGGTCTCGACCGTCATGGAGATCTACGGCACGGCCCTTCCGGTAGGCCTGCTGATCGCGGCTACGGGGGCCTTGTTCGGCGTGTTCGTCGTCCTCAAACGGGTCGTCTTCATCGGGGTGACGCTGTCCGAAGCCGCGGCCTGTGGTATCGCCCTCGGCCTGCTCCTTGGCTGGCCCGCGTTCGTCGGCGCCCTTCTGACGGCGATGCTGGTCGTAATCCTTCTCGGCCTGCCGTTCGAGCGGTGGCTGAATCTGCCTCGTGACACCTTCCTCGGTGTGCTGTTCGTGGCGTTCTCTGCCGGCAGTGTCGTGCTGGTCGCGAAAAGCGGCTTCGGTCTCGAGAAGGTGAAAAACCTGCTGTTCGGAAGCCTGCTGTTCGCATCACCCCATGATCTGTGGCTCATCATGGCCGTTCTGGCGCCGTGCGCGGTCTGGC
Source organism: Candidatus Rifleibacteriota bacterium (assembly GCA_022704935.1). Taxonomy (GTDB): domain Bacteria; phylum Muiribacteriota; class Ozemobacteria; order Ozemobacterales; family Ozemobacteraceae; genus MWAR01. The sequence goes on along the minus strand of JAKJFL010000102.1, from coordinate 125 downwards.
TCCTGGTGAGCCTCAGGCCCACCGTCTACGCGTTCCTCGACCCCGACGCCGCGCAGGTGATGGGCATCAGGGTGCGGACGATGGAGTTCGCCTTCTTCGTCGCGCTCGGTGCGGTTGTGGCGGCC
>JAKJFL010000764.1:0-1796 GCA_022704935.1 Candidatus Rifleibacteriota bacterium | reverse complement strand
GGCGGCGTCGACATCGACCCGCTGATGGGCATCATCCTCGACCTGAGGAAAGAGATGAAGACGAGCAAACGCTACGATCTCGCCGACCAGATCCGCGATCGGCTCAAGGCCGCCGGCATCATGATCGAAGATACGCGGGACGGCGCCCGCTGGCGGCGCGCGTGACCGTTGCGGAAAACCTTGCCGAAACCCTGAAATTCACGTTTTCCCGCCCCTGGGAAAAACGGCGGGCGGAGAAACTGACCGCGCGCACTCTCGCCTATATCGGCGACTGCGTGTTCGAGCTGGGAAACCGGCTTCGCCACGTGGAAAGCGGCACCGACGATGCCGGCCACCTGCACTCGTCCGTCGTCAAACTCGTGTGCGCCCCCAATCAGGCGCGCATGTTCGAAACCGTCTGGGAGCGCGTTTCCCCCGAGGAGCAGGAGCTGCTCCGCCGGTGGCGCAACGCCAAGATGCCGTATCGCGGACCCCGGATGGACCGGCTCACCTACGCGCGAGCGACGGCGCTCGAAGCATGGGTGGGCTATCTGTTCCTGACCGGCCAGGATTCCCGCCTGGACGAGTTGTTCGAACTCGTGACCCCGCCCGAGCCGGCGCCGCCGGCAGATGAAGAAGGAGATTCCGATGAGTAACGACCGCTCGAAACGCTTCAACCCAGGCTCCCGCCGTTCCGATGGCCCCGCTCACGGAGCGCGTGGACAGAAAAAGACCGAGTGGTGGAGCGAAAAGCAGGGCCATCACAAGAAACACGGCGGCCAATCCGCGAACGACGGTCCTCCTCAACGCAAAAAGCGAGATGAATACGAGCCTCGCGAATCACGCGAACCCCGTGAGATTCGCGAATTCCGCGAGCCGCGTGAAGCCGGCGAGACAGGAAAGCCGCACGGTGGCCGTGACGGATACGAATCTCCGCGGCGCGGTGACGGCCGCCGGGCCGGAGGCGAGTTCGGACGCAGGGACCGCGGTCCCCGGCGCGAGGGCGACGAGCAGGGAAAGAGGCATGGGTTCAAGAAGCAAGGCGAAGTTCGGAGGCCGGGCGATTTCGAGGGGCATCGCGGCGATCGTGATGCGCACCGGTTCGAGAAGCCCCGGCATGTCCGGCCGTCGCTAGAGACGGCGCAGGAGGGCGGCGAAGACGATTCGATGTGGGTCGTCGGCCGGCATGAGGTGATCGAGCTGCTCCGGGCGAATCGCCCGATCGAGGCGGTCGTCATTGCCGATTCGGCACATGGAGAGGCGATCCGGGAGATTCGCGAGGAGGCCCATCGGCGAAAGCTGAAACTGCAGGTGATCCCTGTCCAGGCGTTTCGGCGCCGCTTTGGTGACGATACGCAGAGCGTCGCGGCGAAGACGGGGGCGTTCGAGTATGCCGAGTTCGACGCGCTTCTCGACGAATGCGAAAAGGATCCTGAGGCGGTTCTCGTGGCGCTGAACCACGTCGAGGATCCGCGCAATCTCGGGGCCGTGGTCCGCACCGTCGAGGCCTCCGGCGCCTCGGGAATCGTGATTCCGAGAGAGCGTGCCGCGGCCATGACGGGCGGCGCGCTCCGTACAGCTCAGGGGGCCGCTTCCCATCTGCCGGTGGCGAAGGTGGTGAATCTTGGCGTGGCGATCGAAGCCGCGAAAAAGCGCGGATTCTGGGTCATTGGCCTCGACGGGGCGGCGCCGAAACGGTATGACGAAATCCGGTACACGGGGCGGGTGATGCTCGTGGCAGGCGGAGAGGATGTCGGGCTGGGAGTCCGCATCGGAGGTGCGTGCGACGAGTGTGTGTCGATTCCGCTGAGCGGAAA
>JAKJFL010000763.1:0-1800 GCA_022704935.1 Candidatus Rifleibacteriota bacterium | reverse complement strand
TTATCCGCCACTGCGTCATGATTGCGCCCTACGTCGTGCGGGGCCGCATCGCAATGCGCCCGGGACAGGCTCGGGGTGAGCTTGTTTTACCAGCCGAGGAGTTTTTTGAAGAAGCTGGTTTTCTTGGATGTCACCTGGACGATGACGACCGACACGTTGTCCTTGCCGCCGTTTTTGAGCGCCTCTTCGATGAGCTGGTTCGCCGTCGCGTCGGGATCGAGGTTCTTCGAGAAGATCTCCTCGAGCTTGTCATCCTTCACTTCCTCGGTGAGGCCGTCGCTGCACAGCAGAAACACGTCGCCGTTCCAGACCGGGCCCGAGGTGATGTCGACCTCGAGCTTCGATGAACAGCCGATGTAACGGGTGATCTGGTTGCGGTACGGATGTCCCTTCTTTTCCTCTTCGTTGATCAGACCGCGGATGAACAGCTCCTCGACGTACGAATGATCGCGGGTGACCTGTTTGAGCTGGCCTTTCCGGAACAGGTAGATCCGGCTGTCGCCGACATGGGCGACGAAAAAATTCTGATCGCGGAGCATGAGGAGAACGCAGGTGCAGCCCATTCCCTGCTGATCGGTGTTGGCCGAGGCCGTCACGCGCACCTTCTCGTTCGCGGCAAGAAACGCCTCTCGGATCAGGGCTTCGATATTGTCGCCGGCGGACTGTTCAGTGAGTTTCGACGAGATCACATCCCTTGTGATGCTCGACGCAACTTCCCCGGCTTTGTGGCCTCCCATGCCGTCGGCAACGAGAAAAAAGCCCTCTTTATCGGTCGTGAGGAAGGCATCTTCGTTGTTCGAACGAACCTTCCCGACATCGGATCTTCCGAAAACTTTGTATTCCACGTTCCTCCCCCTCCCCTGTCTACATCTGTTTTACGATCTGGAGGATAGTCGTCTGACCGGGATCAAGAAACAAGGACAGTTCGTAATACTGTTTCGCTTTGTCCCTGTTGTTTTCCTTGCGAAAGTAGTCTCCAAGCGAATTCAGCATCAGGATATCATTCTGGTCGATATACCAGGCCTTCGTGAGCGTGTCCAGCGCCACCTTCATGTTTCCGCGAGCCATCTGGACGCGGCCAAGCATCGTCATGAAGAGGATATTGCCGGCGTTCTGGCCCGAACGAATCTGATAATACTGCTCGGCCTGGGGAAGATAGCCTTTTTCGGCTGCGAACCGCTCCCAGGCGAGATGGACGTCCGGCTCCTGGGTCCACTGGTCGAGAAACCGGACGACGTCCTGAAGGACATCCTGCTGGTGGGCAACCTGCTTGGCCTTTTTCGGATCGACAGCTCCGGCGGCCGGGAGATCGGCGAACACTGCGGCGGCCTTCTTGTCGAGGCCCTCGACGACTTTCCGGAGTTCTCGTTTGAGCCTGATGGTCGCCCGCGCCTGGAGGTCGGCCCTGACGGACAGGGAATGATACCCCGGAAGCGCATACCCGACCTTGTAGGTGCCGGGCGAAAGAGTCAGTGAAAACGGGCTCGAGCCGATCTGCTTTCCATCGATTTGAACAATGGCGCCGGCCGGGACGGACTCAATGACGAGAACGCTCTGCGTGTACATCATGTAGCCCTTGAACACGCCGAGGAAGGAGATCGTGAACAGGATGACGAGCGCAACCATGAACATCGTGTTTCGCACTGGCTGCGAGGCAAGGGCCTGAGTCACCTTCGTCGTCCGCTTCGACGCGGAATCGGCGGCCTCGGTCTCGGTCTTTTCCTTCAGTCCGTCTTCGGGCATCTCGGACTTCATGGTGGAAAGGTCGACGCTCTCGACGTCGGCTGTGACGGGCTCTTC
>JAKJFL010000762.1:0-1805 GCA_022704935.1 Candidatus Rifleibacteriota bacterium | reverse complement strand
TGAGCCGCTGCTGATGCAAGTGATCGCCGCCGAACCGAACGAGGCTGAAGCGCATTATCGCCTCGCGATCGTGTATCTGAAGACCGACCGTTCCGCCGAGGCGACGCAGGAGTATCTCAAAACGGCCGGTCTTGACGAGAAACTGGCCCGGGAACTGCGCATGCAGAATCCGATGTTCTCCCTGTCCGCGCCCGCGAAGGGGGTCGCCACGGAGTCTGGCTTCATCGCCGCTCCGGAATCGGCAATTCCGCCCGTGTCCGATGCATCCGGCGGGGTCGAGGCAAAATAATAGTTAGCTATATAGAATAGAGGTTCGGGAGGATATTCCGCGTATGGCTGAAGAGATCATTCGCGAGGGGAGCTGGATCTGTCCGAACTGCCGTACGAAAAACCGCGGCGCCCACGAGAAGTGCACCGCTTGTGGGGCGATCCGTGGAAACGTCCAGTTCATCTACGAGGAGAACGGACAGCAGATAACCGACGAGGCGGAAAAGGCCCGCGCGCTCGGCGGCGCCGACTGGGTCTGCCCGTTCTGCGCCGACAGCAACCCTTTCGACGCTACCTCCTGCAAAGGCTGTTCGGCCCCCCGTTCCGAGGGAAAACAGCGCGAGGTGAGAAATCTCGGCGCAACCCCGGCCTCGTCTGGCCAGTCCGCCGGAACGCCGCGCATGGCGGAGCCGGTCATCCCCGCGGAAGGCCTCTCGACCGCGCGGCCGGTTTCCCCGGCGGTGGCGTGGTTCTTCAAGATCGGCTGTGGCGGCATTCTACTGCTGCTCGCGTCTCTGATGGGCCTGGAGTGCATGACCTGGAGCCAGGTCGTCGAGGTGACGGGGCTGGCCTGGGAACGCACGATCGACGTCGAGGAACTGAAGGCGGTCAGGCACGAGGACTGGTCGGACCGGATGCCTTCCGGCGGCCGTGTGCTGAACCGCGAAGAGAAGATCCGCTCGTATCGAGACGTTCTGATCGGCCACCAGGAGGTCGATGAGACCTACACCGAGCAGCAGCAGGTCGGCACGCGCAGGGTGAAAACGGGCGTGCAGGACCTCGGCAACGGGCGGTTCAAGGAGATCTGGTCCGACGAACCCGTCTACAAAGATGTTCAGAAGCGCCGTCGCGTGATGAAGCCGATGTATCGCCAGGAGCCGGTGTACGGCACCTGGCTGACCTACGAGACGGACGAGTGGGTGAAGGTCGACACCAAGACCGCCAAAGGCACGACGGAACTGCCCGCGTGGCCGCCGACCGGTGTGACCCAGCCCGTCGAGAACCGACTGGGGGCACGCCGTGAGGGCGCGAAGACCGAGTCATACAAAGTCACCCTCACGTCGTCGAAGAACGGCAAAGCCTACGACATCACCGAGATCGGCTCGAAGAAGATCGACGCCGCGACATTCGAGAAGATGAGGCCGGGCACGAAGTGGGCCGCCGGCATCAGCGGCCTCGGCAACATCAAGGAGCTGGCCCCCGCCGCCCCCTGATGCCTGAAGGTGCGAACGAACGACAACGCACCGAAGAGATACAAAGGCCGTTTCACCGCCGAGTCACAGAGACGCAGAGACTGAAACGATATGAAAAACTATATAGTTTCTCGGCGCCTTCATATCTTCGCGGTGGAACTTTCGAATTTCGACATACCGGACCATCCTCTCTTGCCGGACTCTTGCATGACCCGGTCGGGGTGTGGTATCCTTTTCTCGATGCGGGAATAGCTCAGTTGGTAGAGCGTCAGCTTCCCAAGCTGAATGTCGCGGGTTCGAGACCCGTTTCCCGCTCTCGAAAAGGCCCCGGAGATTCGCATGGAT
>JAKJFL010000101.1:0-8844 GCA_022704935.1 Candidatus Rifleibacteriota bacterium | reverse complement strand
GGGGGCGTGAGGATCCGCGATCTGCTCCAGGATCCAATCCGTCGCTCCCTCGTTCAGGGGCGTTCCGCAATACTGGCAAACCGTGCCCGCCGTATCGGTTTCCGGGGCTCCGCAGTTCTTGCAGCAGCTTCCCGACAGCGCGAGACCGATGTTGGTCTGAGTTCCGGACTTGCGGATCAGTACGAAGACCTGGGTGCAGTTCAGCGGATGTTCCGCGACCGGGATCAGGTTTCCCTTCGCGTTCATCTCGACGGGTTTCCAGGACCAGCGCACGTTCGCCAACACTCGGTCGAACGAGTCAGGCGCAGAGGCCGATTCCCCGAGAGCAGCGCCGAGAACGTTGACGGAGCCCACCGCAGCCGTCTGGTAGGCGACCCTCGAACCGCTCGGCTTCGGAGCGAGTTTTGCCTGCAGTTTCCCGATGAAACCGGGATGGGCGTGTTTCAGCATCGGATCGACCTTTCCGAGTCGGAATGCCGTGTAATACCGCCAGAATATGACGGATGCGCGATCTTCGATCTGCTGCACGCTGAATCCGGGATCGACTTCCATGAGCCTGTCCAGGCCGGGTTTCGGCTTCACGTCGGTGACGGACCATTCGCAAGCCTGGGTGATTTCGGCAAGAACCCAGTCGTGCTCGCCCGAGCGCAGGAACGCCTGGCAGTATGTGCATTTTGCGGCGCGCACGATCTCGAGCGGCGCACCGCATGAAGGGCAGACGCCTTCGATCAGACCTGGCTTTTCGAGCGTCTTGCTCCCGGGTCTTCGGAGGAACGACCAGATCTCCTCAAACTCCTCGGGCTCGGTCGAGCCGTCCAACCGCCGGCCACCCGTCAGGAAAACTCGGTAATTCACGGCGGAAGCGCGAATCGAGACGTGGAGCACGTCGAATCGGCTGCCGCATTCAGCCTGCACGACCCGGGAGTTGAGGATTCGGAGGTTTTCCATGTGGTCCCGGATGCCGTCGCTCTTCTGCTCGTCGATCTGGAGCGAAAACCGCTCGTAGACGCCATCTGAGAGAAAACCCTGCGCGGAACTCAGATTTTGCTTCGACCAGGCGTCCTGGATACGGGAAAATCCCTGCTTTGCCCGTTCAAGGAACCGCATCTCGTTCCAGTTGGGATCGCGGCGTTTCAGCGCCTCGAGGGCTTTTCCCCTGAGGTCGGTCGACTGGGTGCGGAGTTTTGAAAATTGAAGCTGGACCTGTTCGACGTCCGTCCATTCCGTGCCGATCGGGCCCTTCTTCACGTAATCCACATAGATTTTCACCGCGACGACTAACCCGCCGATGAACATGACCAGCAAAAAGAATGTTGCTTCGCTGGAGTTCATCGGGGTGGATGACCCGGAGCTTCTGCTTCTGGGGTGGCTCGAATGGCTCGACTTCTTGCCGCTCCAGCTGGATGAGCTTTTCTTCGAAGATGAACTCGAGGAACGCCCACCTGACGAGTAAGAATGGCCGCCCCCCGCTCGCGAAAAAGCCGGCTCCGGTGTCGACAGGACGAAGAAAAACGCCGCCATCACCAGGATGACAATCGTGTCGAGCGCTCGGGATGCGGTTCTTTGCATGAGACCTCCTTTACGCCCGTGACGGTGTCGGGCGCGTTCGCAGAACAGCTGTTTGATATATCTCAAGATAGATGGAAAACGGATCTGGCACAACAAAATGTTGATCGGTCGCGCTGCCGATATGCAGATCATATCAGGAAGAAAATTCGCGCCGGCTTCATCGTCTTGGATGTTTGTTTCTTCCTCGCCAGAACGAGGGTGGTCACGACTCGGCTGTTATATTATATAAAAAGGTGTAGAAAGAGAGTCGCCCTGGTTGCCTCAAATCTGGCGAATGGCTCAGGATAAATGAGAATACAGAAAAAATATTTGCACGCAGAAACAAATAATGTATTGATATATAATATCAGCATGAATATTGGAATGCCTTTGGTTTCCCGGATGCGGATTTTCTGATCCGTTCCGGCGCTGGAAATAGTGAAAAGGCATGATTGACAGGCGGAAAAAGAGGAGAATATTGTGAGAGGAAGATCCCCAGAAGAGAAAAAGGAGGATTCTCATGAGAAGATCTTTTCCTCGCATTGCCGTTCTGACAACGTTTCCCGTGCTGATGACGATGTTCTTTTCCGGTCAGGTTCAGGCTCAGAATGAACGCGCCGGATACGACATCACGCAGGCACAGCGCCCCTCGACACCGACCGGACCATCGGACATCGGATCTCCCCAATCGCCTGGGGAGCCTTCCGGGATGGAGGGCGCGCAACAACCGAACAGGCCGCCGGACAGTGAAGAGTCGGGGATGTCGCAGGACGTGGAACAATCGCGACATATGCTGTCAGAACTAGAACCGCCGAAGCCGACTGCACCCGGTCTTGTCAAACCCCTCAAGGGGAAGCCCACGCCCGGTGCCGTGACGATGGTCATCGTCAACCGGCTCGACAGGAAAGTCACCCTGAACGGAGTGCTGCAACACATGGCCCGCGGCATAAACCTGGCGAAACCCGTGCAGATCGTAGTTGAACCGGGAGCCACCGTGCGACCTGTCTTCCAGCTCGATGACACGCGCCTGCTCGATAACCACTGCCATTGGAAGATCATGCTTGCCGGCGAAGGGCTGCCTGCCGGAAAAGTGATATCCGGAGCCCTGCAGAAAACGGGCCGTACGATCGAACTCACCCCTTCCGCCCTTGGTTTATCGAAACAACCCGACGGCGGCAAGCGGCCACCAATGCCGAAACCCGACGGCGATAAAAAGCCACCGACCCCGGAACCCGAGGACGAAGCATGGCAAAAAGATCCTCGCAAGCGCCCCGACGGCGACAAGCATCCGCCCATGCCGAAACCCGAAGATGAAGCGTGGCGGAAAGATCCTCACAAACGTCCCGATGGTGACAAGAAGCCGCCGACTCCGGAACCCGAAGATGAAGCATGGCGGAAAGATCCTCACAAGCGTCCGGATGGTGACAAGAAACCGCCGGCTCCGGAGCCTGAGGACGAAGCTTGGCGAAAAGATCCTCACAAACGTCCCGACGGTGGCAAACAGCTGCCCGATCAGGACAAGATCGGTGAGTTGAAAGGCCGCCCGACTCCCGGACCGGTGACGGTCATCATCGTCAACCGCCTCGACACGAAGATCGTCGTGAACTGTTCCCTGAAGCACAAGGCCCGCGGAATGAACCTGGCGAAGCCGATCCAGATCGTCGTGGAGCCCGGGAAATCGGTTCGCCCCGCCTTCCAGCTCGACGATACGCGCCTGGTCGATGAACATGCCCAGTGGGTCTTCTCGGTCGCCGGCGAAGGCATCCCTGCCGGGAAGGAAATGTCCGGCATGCTCCAGAAGAGCGGCCGCACGATCGAAATCACGAACGACGCCTTGAAAATCAAGCCGCTCCGCAAAAGGAAGTGACTTGATTCCGTCGTATATGCTCTGATATTCCGGTGCCGGCCCGAAAAGGGCCGGCACCGTTGCTATTTGTATCGTTATATACAGTTACGTTGAGCGTAGGGCCTCGATGATGCGCAGGTGGGAAGCCTGTCGGGCCGGGTAGTAGCCGAAGAAAATGCCCACCATGGCCGAAACGCCGACGCCCAGCCAGACGGCTTCCGGCGTGACGAAGAACAGCCACGCCTGGTATTTAGCGATTCCCCAGGCACCGCCGATGCCGAGCGCGATGCCAAACGTGCCGCCGACGAGGCAGAGCAGAAGCGATTCGATGAGAAACTGGGTCCGGATGTCCTGTCGCTTCGCTCCGATCGCGCGCCGGATGCCGATTTCGCGGCGGCGCTCGGATACCGAGACCAGCATGACGTTCATCACGCCGACGCCGCCGACGACGAGGGCAATACTGCCGACCACGCCCAGCAGGAGCGTCAGCAGGTTCATCTGCCGATTCATCTGCTCGATCAGGGCCTCGGCGCTGTTGACCGACGGCTGGACCCCCTTCAGCACCAGGCCGACCGCGTTCTGAACCTGGGCCTGCGCCCGGGCGACCGTTGCGTTCGGCCGAAGGCGGCCGACGATCGCCTCGACCCGGTCGGTGCCGGTGATTCGCTTCAGCGTCCAGTAAGGAATCATCAGCCCGTCGTTGATCTCCATCGGCCGGAGCGCATTGTCAGGCGCACGTTCGACGCAGCCGATCACGGTGAAGACGTTGTCGAGCAGCATCACGTTCAGGCCGACCGGGTTGACGACGCCGGCCTGGCGCAATTGGCTGGTGAGGCGCTCGCCTAGCACGCAGTTGCACGCGCCCTGGTCGAGTTCGCTGATCGGCCGTCCTTTCACCATCTTCAACTTGTTGACCGTGTGGAAACCGCCGGTCACGCCCATGATCGAGGCCGCATACTCCTGACCCCGGAAGCGCATCTGCGCGAAACTCGTTCCATAGGGAGCCATGGAAACCAGCGACGGGCAGAGAGCGTGCAGCTTCGGCACCATTCGCAGGCCGATCACGTCCGCGGCTGCCTTCCCGTCGTCCCTGGCGAGGCCGGTGACGGTGACGAAGTCGGTGCCCATGTCCTGAAACTGGCGCAGGGCCTCGCTCTTGACGATCGCGCCGACCGAGACCATGGCGATGACCGAGGCGATGCCGATGACGATGCCCAAAAGGGCCAGGAATGTCCGCTGCACCGACGAAAGCAGGCTCCGCACGGCTTCCCTAAGGTTGGTACGCAGTTTCAGGAGCATGCCGACCCTCCCGCGGTCTCATCGACGATCCGACCGTCCCTGATCCGCACCTGGCGGCGGCATCGGGCCGCCATGGAGAGGTCGTGAGTGATGATGATCACCGTGATGCCGTCGTCGCGGTTGAGACTCGTGAAAAGGTCCATGATCTCCTGGCCGACCCGCGTGTCGAGGGCGCCGGTCGGCTCGTCGGCCAGGATCAGCGACGGGGTGCCGATGAGGGCCCTGGCCACGGCGACGCGCTGCTGCTGGCCGCCGGACAGTTCGGCCGGCCGGTGCCGTGCCCGGTCTTTCATGCCCACCTTCTCGAGCATGGCCATCGCCCGTGCTTCGCCCTCGCCCCTGGAAACGCCGCGATACACGAGCGGCAGAGCGACGTTCTCGAGCGCCGTCGACCGCGGCAGCAGGTTGAACTGTTGGAAAACGAACCCGATTTTTCGCGCCCGGATCTCGGAAAGCCGGTCGTCATCGAGGCTGAGCACGTTCTCGCCTTCGAGGAAGTATCGCCCCGACGTCGGCTCGTCCAGCAGGCCGATGATGTTCATCAGCGTGCTTTTCCCTCCGCCGGAGGTTCCGACGACCGCCGTGAGCTCGCCCTTTCCGACGGTCAGGTCGATCCCGTTCAGGATCGGCATGTCGAGAACGCCGATCCGGAAGGATTTCCTGATTCCCTCGAGCCTGATGACCTCGGACGATGAGCGGATGTCGACGGTCATGGCATGAACCGCTCAACGCTCAGGGCCACCACGTCGGAAGCGGTGATCCCGCCCAGCACCTCGACCGAGTCGAGCGTCGTCGAGCCTGCCACGATCGGCGTTTTCTCGAACCGGCCGGTCGCCGGATCGCGGCGGAAAACGAAATACTGGTCGGGCTCGGCCAGTACGGCGCTGACCGGCAGCACCATGGCCTCCGGGTTTTCGTAGGTCGTGACCATCGCCGATGCCGACATCCCGACCCGCACGGCCGCACGAGCGGTGTCGTCCAGCTGCGGCACGGACACGGTGACGTCGAACGTCGGTGGTTTCCCACCTTCCGCCCTTCCGCCTTCCGAACCCCTGGCCTGGCAGGAGACGGCCGTGATCGAGCCGGGAAGCATCAGGCCGGGAAAGGCGTCGCCCGTGACCCAGGCCGGCTGGCCCACGGCGATCTTCGAGATGTTCACCTCGTCGACCTGCGACCGGACCATGATTCCCTCGAGATTGCCGATGGCCACGAGGGATTGTCCCTGCTCGACGGTCACGCCGCGCTCTATCTGCCGGGCGCCGCCGCTCCGGCGGTCATCGTCTCTCGCCATCGGACGAAGCACGACGCCGCTCAGCGGGGCCCGCACGACGGCCCTGTCGATCTGCGCCTGCAGTTCATCGCGTCGCACGAGCGCGTTCTTCACCTCCATCGCGGCGATCCGGAGGTTTTCGGGGCTGCACCGCTCGAGCAGGCTTTTGACTTCGTCCGTCGCGGCCCGATCGTTGATGACCTGGTTGTCGTAACTCTCCTGAGCGCTCTCCAGCTCGGTTTTGGGAATGATGCCCCGCGAGAACATCAGCTGGGCCTCGGCCAGCTTGCGTTTCAGCGAATCGAGCGTCGTTCGGCTGCGACTCTGGTTCATCTTCGCCCGCGTGACTTCGGGGCCCGAGAGCCAGTTTCGGAGTGTTTTCTCGTTCTGCTCGGCCCTGATCGCCGCGGCTTGCGCCTCGCGAAGCCGTACCATCACCTCGCCGGGATCGATCGAGGCCAGCACGTCGCCTTCCTGCACGACCTGGCCGTATTCGAAGTTCACATCCGCGATCTTGCCGGAGAACGGGCTCACCACGTTGATCTGCCGGATTGGTTCGATCTGACCGATCAGCGTGATCGATGTCGATACCGGCATGATCTCGATCGCGATCGTCGGGACATCGGCAGTCTGCGAAGCCGCTTCCGGTGAAGCCTTTCGGGCGGCCAGACGGCGAAGGTCAGTGAACAGGTCCAGGCCGCCCTGGCGGGAGGAAAACCAGAAGATGACTGCGATCAGGATCAAGAAGATGGTGCCGGTCAGCCGGACGACCCAGACTTTTCCGAGGGCCTCCTTGAGTTCCAGGTTGGACTGTTCGGTCTTGATGTAGGCCTCGCGCAGCTTGTCGCCGAGTTCCTTCTCGGTGTCGCGCAGTCGCCGGATCTCCTCCAGGTCCGCCTTCATCCGGGTGAGCAGGTTGGCGTTCGTCAGCGCCACGGCGGCTTGCGAAGCCAGCGAGCTGACGAGAACCGCGTCTCGATCGGAAAAGGTGATCACGGCATCGCCCCTGGGCGTGCGCGCGTTCAGCAGCTGCAACACGCCGATGATATCGCCTTCGTGGTTCTTCATCGGAATGACCAGCATCGACTTCGAGCGGTAGCCCGACACTTCGTCGTAGCTTCTGACGCCGCTGAAATTGAAGCCTTTCGCCGCGTAGACGTCGGCTATGCTGACGGTTTCGCCGGTCAGGCCGACGTATGACGAGACGTTGCCGTTGTTCGGGGCCCCGTCGATGAACAAGGACACCGGGGGCGGAATCGGCGCACCCGTGTCGCGCACGGCGTTGATGCGCGTTCGCGTGGTGTCGTTCTGAAGAATCTTGAACTGGAGCTGGCGCGCCACCGGATCGACGATATACAGCGTGCCGGCGTCGGCCCGCGTCAGAGTGCGCGCCGTCGTCACGATCATTTCAAGAAGTGCCGCGAAGTCCTTCTCGTTCGAGAGGGCGAGGCCGATGCGGATCAGTTCGGTCAGTTCTGGAAGAACCTGGTCGCGTGAGGCGGCGGTGTCGTTCATCGTGAAACCTCGGTCTGGCTGGCGGTTTCCTGGATTTCTGGGATTTCATCCGGTCGGAACGCTTCGATGTCCGGAAGCTCCATGCCGGGAAGCTCCGATTCGGAAGCGCTGTCTGTAAGCGGCTCCGGGACATCCGTGAAGAAAAGGGTGACGGACGCGGGGGCGGTTCCGCCGATGTCATCGCCGGTGCCGGTGGCGGTCGTCGTGATCGACGTTTCCGGTTCGCTGAACCGGAGCGAAACCGGTTCCGATGCGCTTGTCGGGCCTTCGGTCGGGGCCCGGTCGTTGAGGTCGATGCCCCACGTCGAGGTCATGGTTCCCATGAACACATCGAGGTCGGAAAGCGCGTCGAGATACGAGATGCGGGCGGAGAGTTCGCTGATTTTTGCGTTGCGCAGGTCGTCCTGGTAGGCGACGATCTGGAAGTTCGTGCTGCGGCCGGCCTTGAGCTTTTCCTGCTCGACCGCCAGCTTGCGTTCGCTCAGTTCGCGCGCCTTCGCCGCCAGCGTGATCTGTTTCTCGAGCGTGCGGATCTGCCGGACCGAATCGATGCACTCGAGCTCGAGATTGTCGGACAGCTTGCGGAGATTGAGCGCCGCCTTCTTCGCCCCGGTTTCCGCGCCGATCAGTCCGGCCCGCAGTTCGCGCCGGCCCAGGCCGTATGTAGGCACGTCGAGCGTGAGACCGATGCCCCATTCTGTGTTGCGGCTGTCGAGGGCCGGCAGGCCGTTGACCTGGCTCGAACCGTAGGAGCCGGTCAGCGAGAGATCAGGCTTCATGCTGTTTCGCGCGGCGATCAGGTCCAGCTCGGCCAGATCGACATCTAGCCTGGTGGTCAGGAAGAAGGGCTGATTCTCCCGAGCCAGGGACAGAACGCGGTTTTCATCGAACGTGAAAGGCGGCGACTCGATCTCGTCGTCGGGAACGATCTGGAGAAACTTGCTCAGATCGAGCAGGCGCAGCAGGTCGAGCCGGGCACGGTCGTAGGCGTTGACCGCGACTTCGAGGGCGAGTTCCTTGTCGGCGACGTCGGCTTCCGATTGGATGATCTCCTGTGCCGCCATCTTGCCGAGTTCGATCAGCAGACGGTTCGTCTCGAGAAGGGTCTGGGCACGCTCGAGCGAAGTTCTGTTGATCTCGACGTCCCACCGGGCCTTGAGCAGGACGCGATAGGCCTTGATGACGCCGGTGACCGTGTCCATAACGGTCTGCTTGAGCTGCAGCACGTTGATCTGCTCGTGAATCCGCGTCCGGCGCACGTCGATCGTGGCCACGCGGGCGCCGCCGCCCTTCAGGAGCGGCTGGGTGAGGTTCACGCTCCAGCTCTGCTGCCTTGCGTTGCTGTCGGTCGAGACCTCGTTTGCCG
>JAKJFL010000761.1:0-1816 GCA_022704935.1 Candidatus Rifleibacteriota bacterium | reverse complement strand
CCGCCGTTCCGTCGAGACGTCGCGGTTCGATCGTGCGGCGGCCGGCGTCGGTCTCGCATGTGATCGAGGCGATGCCGGCGGCTTCCATGACGAGCCGCGTGGGTGTCAGCACGCGTACGCTCATCCGTTCCTCCGGTGTTCCGGCCGGGTCCGCTTGAACTGCGCCATCCGGGCGCCGCCGGCCCACTTCCCGCCTCGTGCGGGTCGGGTCCGGCTGGACTGCGCCATCCGGGCGCCGCCGGCCCACTTCCCGCCTCGTGCGAGTCGGGTCAGATCCGGGTTCGCTCATGCTGCCCGTTTCGCGTGTTTCGCGAACGCCTCGTCGATCGTGCCGATCATGTACAGGTCTCCCTCGGGAATTTCCCGCAGGTCGTCGTTGAGAATCCGTTCGCAGCCTTCGAGAGCGTCGTTCAGGGCGACCAGCGTTCCACGAACCCCGGTGAAGTGCTCGGTCGTCCGGAACGGCTGCGTGAAGAACCGCTCCAGGCGGCGCGCCCGGAAGACGATACTGCGGTCGTCGGGCGAAAGCTGTTCGATCCCGAGCATCGCGAGGATGTCCTTGATCTCGTCGTATCGGGCCAGGGTTTCGCGTACCCGCTGCGCGACGAGGTAATGTCGCTCGCCGACGATGTGCGGCGCGAGCATGCGCGAGTTCGACTGGAGCGGGTCGATCGCGGGAAAAAAGCCCTCGGCGGCCCGGCGCCGCGAGAGAACGATCGTCGACGAAAGGTGCGAAAACGTGTGGACCGCGGCCGGGTCCGTCAAATCGTCGGCCGGCACGTAGACGGCCTGGATCGACGTGATGTCGGCGCTCTCGGTTCCGGCGATCCGTTCCTGGAGTTGGGCCAGGTCGGTCGCGAGGGTGGGCTGATACCCTAGCCGCGACGGGATGTTCCCCATCAGACCGGAGACCTCGGAGCCCGCTTGTATGAATCTGAATATATTATCCATCAGCAGGAGCACGTCGCGCTTCTGCACGTCCCTGAACCACTCGGCCATGGTCAGCGCGGCGTGGCCGATGCGAAACCGGCAACCGGGAAGCTCGTTCATCTGTCCGAACAGCAGGACCGTGTGCGGAAGCACGCCCGCCGCCTTCATCTCGCGGTACAGCTCTTCACCCTCGCGGCACCGTTCGCCGATGCCGCAGAAGATGCTCACGCCTTGGTGGCGTTTCACCATGCTTCCGATCATTTCGGTGAGCAGAACCGTCTTCCCGACCCCGGCGCCGCCGAACAGACCGCTCTTGCCGCCGCGTTCGAGCGGCATCAGCACGTCGACGATCTTGATGCCCGTCTCGAAGACCCCCGATCTCGTCTCGCGTCGGGAAAGCGCCGGCGGCGCAGCGAGAATCGGCCGCCATTCGATGTCGGTGACCGCGCCCAGCCGGTCGATCGGTCGGCCGAACACGTTGAACATGCGCGAGAGCGTGCCGTTGCCGACCGGTGCCTGGAGCTGAGCCCCCGTATCATGAAGCTGCACGCCTCGCGACAGGCCCTGGGGCGGAGTGAGCGCAACCCCACGCACGGTGTTGCCGTCGACATGCGCCAGCACTTCCATGAGAAACGGAGCGTCACCCTCCGTCGAAAGCAGATTGTTGATGAGCGGCAGTCCATCGTCGAACCGGGCATCGACGACGGAGCCGCGAACGGCGGTCACACGCCCCGTTCGATCGTTTTCACGGTCGACCGTCTCTTGCATCTGTCCTCTCTGTCTCCCGAACTGTCGGGAGGATCTCTTTCGCCTATTTTACCACAACGCCGGTTTGGACATCGGAATCCCGGCTCAGCCTGTGTGCGAGCAGCTGGGAGGCAGCGAC
>JAKJFL010000760.1:0-1822 GCA_022704935.1 Candidatus Rifleibacteriota bacterium | reverse complement strand
CGGTGCCGGGGTGCTTCCGGTGAAGGGCCGGGAGGAGCGTCGTCGTGCGCACGACGTCGCCGAGCGCGCCGAGCTTGACGATCAGCGTGCGATGCGACAGCGGTTCGTATCTGCCGCAGTCGGCGTGCCCGCCCGTGAGCGGCCCGCAGCGGCGTCCTCCGCAGAAGGCGCATGGCTTGTCTCCGCGAAAGTGTCGACAGTCGAAATCGGTATGAATGGCGTTCATTTTTGTATTCCGTTCAGTATTTTTCATTGCCTTCGGGATACTCGAACCGCACGCCGCCGCGATATCCCGTCATCGGGGTGAAGACGAGAGTGCGGACCTGGCGGCCCCGCGAAAAAACCTCGAGAGTCTCGGAGGCTAGCACCGCCTCGCAGACTGCACCGAGCAGAGGCGCTTCCGAATCACGGCTGTCCGTGTTCACATACACCACGCTCGATCCGGACGCGGGCTGACGGTCTTTCCACCAGAACTGCCAGTTGCCCTGCCCGTGAATCTCGGCGACCCGTTCGGGGGGGATGTTGCCGTAGAAGGCGATCAGCGCGGTCAGGGGGCCGCCCTGCCCGACGAAGAGAGCCGTGCGGCCGAACCGCTCGTCGAGCCTGCGGACCGCTTCTCCCATCTGTTTCCAGCCATGCAGGCGGGTGGAAACGTCCGCCCGGGGAGGAAGGGGCAGAATCAGTGTCATCGCCTGAACGACGACCAGAAGGGTGAGCAGGGCGGAAGGACCGAGCCGTGAGCGGAGTTTCCCTTCGGCGGTGAGAAGCCATTCGGCCGTCAGCGGCATGAGACTGAGATACGCGATCTGCGGCCAGTTTGCCTCGACCTTCGAGGTGAGTCCGCGCTTGACGAAAAACAGCATCATCGGAAGCGCGAGCATGCCGAGGAACATCCGCGCCGGTTCCCTGCGCCGCACGCCGTCGAGAACGGCCTTCACGCCGATCCACCAGAACAGGGGGAACACCACCGGGCCGATCGTGCCGAGCTGACCGCCAAGGAATTCACCGATGTTGGCGAGGATGCCCCGATTGCTTGGCCGGAAGCCGTGGGCGAACTGGAACCTGAACGATGCCCATTCGTTCTGGCTGTTCCAGTAGAGGATCGGAAGCGTGCCGAGAGCGGCAAGTCCCACCATCGCCCAGAATCGACCGGTCAGCACGCGATTGCGCCACTCGGGGAACCACAGAATGGCGATCGCGACCGCGGGCACGAAAAATATCATGTTATATTTTCCGAGGGCTCCGAACGCGAGACAGACGCCGAGAAACACCCAGTTCGACATCACATCGTTCCGCAGAATCCGCAGGAAAGCCATCGTGCCGAGGCTCCAGAACAGCGCGAGAGGAACGTCGGGGGTCGTGACGAGGCCGAGCGTGAAGCCGGCCGGTGTCAGGTGCGGGATCAGGGCGGCGAAAAAGCCTGTTCGCGCGCTTCCAAGGGCGTCGCGGCCGACGAGGTAGAGGGCCCTGCAGATGACCGGCAGGCTCAGCAGGGCCGGCAGACGAACGGCAAGAGGGGTGTCTCCGAACGGCAGGCGCGCGAGGGCTATCATCCAGGCGACGAGAGGCGGGTGGTCGAAATACGACCAGTCGGGGCGTCGCGCGAGTTCCCAATAATAGGCTTCATCGGGGGTGAGGTCGAGAACGAGGGCCATGGCGAGCCTGGCCAGCCAGAAAAGAACGAGAACGAGCCAGAACCGCTGTTCCCAGGTGGAGTCACGGCTGGGGGAGTTCCCCCGAGTTTCTGTCGGAAGAGGTGAGTCGCTCATGGCGGGCGATTATACCATGGTCGCGCGACGCTTGCCGATATTCACCGGTTGCG
>JAKJFL010000759.1:0-1823 GCA_022704935.1 Candidatus Rifleibacteriota bacterium | reverse complement strand
AGCACGCTCGAATCGTATCTCGAGCATATTCACGAACTACAGGGCAAATACGGCGCCGTTCGCGCCACCGATATCGCCGCCGCCATGGGCTGTACCACACCGTCCGTCACGAATGCGCTCCGCAGGCTGGCGAAGCTCGATCTGATCAGATATGAAGCCTACCGCCCCGTGACCCTCACGAAACAGGGCGAGTCGACGATCAGAAGGCTCAACTCGCGACACCGGGTCCTGGCCGACTTTTTCCTGAACGTTCTCGAGCTTCCCGAAGAACTCGCCGAGGAAGAGGCGTGCAGCCTCGAGCACAAGATCTCCCCTCCCACTATCGCGCGCCTTGCCGAGTATATGGAATTCCTTCACCAGGACCTCGGGAATACGACGCTTCAGCGCCGAAAGCGCGATTTCGCGAATTTCAGGAGCCGGAAACAGAACAACCGCTCCTGACCGCCACACACACCGAAAAACGCGACCGCCCCGGATCATCTGTCCGGGGCGGTCGCGTCTTTGATCTCTCTCAGTGGGTGATCACGGTCGCCATTTCGCTCTGAAAGCGCGTATAGACTTCATACGTCGACAGGCGTTCCAGGAGATCCTCCTCCTGGTTTTCCATCCAGACCAGGAAATTGTCGTCGGTCATCAGCTCCGTAATTCCTACCATCGCGGGGTGCACCATACTCGTTGCTTCCTCCTCGGCTTCGCGATTTTTTCGTTCCAGGTAATCTTTCGTACTTTTTCGTTCGATTCCGAAGAGGCTATCGGCAACTTTTTTTCTTTTTTTAATGGCGTTCCATCATCTCCGCTCCAGATCACGCATCTCTTGCTTCATGCCCGCCGATTCGTTAGAATGGGGTCGGAACCGCAGGATAGGCGCGGCTCACTTTTCAGAGAGGAAGAGGAATATATGCCGGTTATCACGATTTCGAGAGAGTTCGGCGCGGGCGGGACCTTCATCGCCCTCAAGCTTGCGGAGGCGATCGGCGGCACGTGCGTCGAAAAAGAGATCATCCACGAGATCGCCCAGAAAATGGGCAAGTCGCGCGAAGATTTGAGCGACTTCGACCAGGACTCCTACAACCGGGTGGGCGTCTTTTTCCAGGAAGCGCTTTCCAGCATCGCAAAGGGCGGCCGCGTCTTCCATCCGTTCGGCATGGGCCCCCTGGACTGGGAAAGTACGAGTTACTACGTTCCGTCCTTCCCTGACCAGGAATACAAGCATGACGAATACATCGACGTTCTGACGGCCGTCATCAAGGAACTGGCCGCGAAGGGAAACGTCGTCATTCTCGGCCGCGGGGCCAGCCGCATTCTCCAGGACCTGCCCGATTCAACGCACATTCGTATCGTGGCCGACATGAAAGACCGTATCGTCCGCATCATGGACGAGCAAAAGATCGACGAGGCGAAGGCCACCGAGATCATCGAGAAGAAGGACGCCGCGGCAAGCGCGTTCATTTCCGACTTTTTCGATGTCGACTGGAACGACCCGCACCTCTACCATCTCACGATCAATACCAGTCGCATCGCCCCGGAAGCGGCCCTGCCAATGCTTCTCGCGGCCATCAAGCGGCCGGCTGCTTGATCTGAACCGCTTCTCATGTCGCTTCGTTCCTTCAGTCTCGTTCTCATCGTCTGCGGCATTCTTGCATACGTCCTCTATTCGTCCGAGCCCCCGACGAGCGAGATCTGGAAGATCAAAGCGACTGGTGAAGTCACGACACAGCCAGCGGAAGTCGGCAGCAGATCAGTCTTCCTGATCCGGCAGCAGCAGATCGCCGCGATAGACCTCGACGGAACGATCACGGGCCCGGTGCAGCTCGATGCCCAGG
>JAKJFL010000758.1:0-1830 GCA_022704935.1 Candidatus Rifleibacteriota bacterium | reverse complement strand
GATCAGTTCGGTGGTGACGAACAGAACGGAAGGGATATCGCGCTCCTTCCTCAGTCTTCGAATCGCGTCGGCCGACGTGACGAGGCCGTCGTCGAAGGTGAGGAGATACCGCCTGCCGCCGCTGATCCCACCGCTCAACCAGGCCGGGAAGCTGGCCGGATCGAGGGGCGTGTAGCCGTGGTGCGAAAGTCTGGTGATCCAGTCGGAAAGGCTGTTCCAGGTGATTTCCCAGGGGCGGGTGGGGGAGTCGGTCACGCCGTGAAAGGTCGGCGCGATCAGGATTTCGGCTTTCGATGAGTTCCAGCCGTTCAGGAACCCGAAGATGGCGCCCGCGAACAGGAACAGCGCCAGCAGGATGTGATACAGGATCGCCTTTTTGAGATGGGCGCGGCGGTGATGCAGAGTGTCGGCGGTGGATTCCATGGTCATGCCTCGAGAATGGAGTTTTTCAGGTAGTCCAGAAAGCCGGGGGCCCGCACGAGAACGGGATCAAGCGAGAATCTCCTGTCGGGATGCGCCGATTCGGCCTCGCGCAGGATTTCAGGTATATCGACAGCTATATGATTTCCTGTCAGGGCGAAAATAGGGACCAGCCGGATCTCGGGCGCTCCTGAGCGGACGGCTTCGACGATGGAGTCGCGGATGCCCGGAGCGCACTCGCGGAGAAACCCGTGCGACACGTGACGCCCTGGAAGCGACGAACGGAGTGCCTCGACGAATGCCGCCGCTTCGGCCTGCGACTGCGGGTTGCGGGAGCCGTGAAACACGAGAATGATGGCGGCGTTGTGCATGCGGGGAAGTCTACTGTAGAATACACACCGATGCAATATTGAGTCCTGCGGAATGAACCCGACCGTTCGTCCTGAACTCGTCGAAGGGTGAGAGCCCCTCGTGCTTCGACTGGCGCGATACGAACGGAACGCGCAGACGGAAACAAGCGGTTGGTTTTGTTTCGCGGAACTCGGCAACTCCCGAGGCCCGGAGCCCTTCATGATCCTTACCGTCACCCCGAATCCGCTTCTCGACTACATCATTCACTCACCGGCTCCCCCGTCGCAGGGCGGCCACCGAACCCGCTTCATCGACTGGACGGTCGGCGGAAAGGGGATCAACGTCGCCAGAATGCTCAAGACCCTCGGCCGGCCGGCCCTTGCCATGGGCTTCGCCGGAGGCCCGAACGGCGAGAAGATACGCCAGAAGCTGAAAGACCAGGGTGTGTCGGCGCTGTTCATCCCGACGGAAGCCGAAACCCGTGTCGGCATCAACATGGTTGTCGAGAACCCACCCGACCAGACCTGGTGGATCGAAGACGGCGAGGAACTGCTCGAATCCGAACTCGTCGAGTTCCTCGAGATGCTCGAGCGGGAACTTCCACGAACGAGGTTCGTCTCACTTTCCGGCACGATTCCCGGAAAGAACAACCGGGATTTTTATCGCCGGGTGATCGAACGGTGCCGCGCATACCGGTGCGACATTTTTCTCGACGCACGCGGTGAGCCTCTCCGCGCGGCTCTCGCGGTCGGCGGCTTTTTCCTGAAGCACAATCGCGACGAGGCCCGCGAAACGTTCGGACTCGACCCGTTCGATGAAACCCGATCGGATCTCTTTTTCAGGCGGCTTGCCGACGCAGGCATCTGGGGAGCCCTGATAACGGACGGCCCGCGGGCGGCTCTTGCATGGGACCCTCCGCATCTCTGGAAACTTCAGCCGCCCACGATCAGGGAAGTGAGCGCCGTCGGCTCGGGGGATGCCGCGATGGCCGGCCTTATCTGGGCGCATGCGAACGGTCTCGGCCGCCTTGAAGCTTCACGTTGGGCCATGGCTGCCGGG
>JAKJFL010000757.1:0-1831 GCA_022704935.1 Candidatus Rifleibacteriota bacterium | reverse complement strand
CCCCGCCTGCATCCCGCTCATTCTGAAGGGCGTCAGTCGGGCACTTAAATATATTGATCAGTATGCTGGCTTTCATTTCACGGAGACGGCCCTGTTCGCCCTCCGGGGGCTCGGCGGCGACAGCATGCTGCGACTCCTGATGAACCCGGCCTCGCCGACGCTGCACACGCAGTTCCGCGTCGAGTGGCAGAACAGGTCGCCCGAACTGGCAAAAGAAGTGTTGAACGCCATTCTCGGTCTGGGTGACGACTTCGCCGGCCTGATCCTCAAGGTCGTCGATCTGGCCGAGTTCAACCTGCCGTTCCTGTCGATGATCCAGGAAGGTCTCTCACACCCGGACAAATGGGTCCGCCAGATGGCCGTCGAATCGATGTCGAAGATCGCCGACGCCGGCGCGCCGGAACACCTCGAGCGGATGCTGGCCGACGCGGCACCGGAAGTGCGCCTCATGGCTGTCTCGTCGCTCGGCGGGTGTCCCGCCGACAGGACCGGTGAGATCCTCGCCGGCATCGCCTCCCGCGAAAACGAGACGTACGAGATACGCATCAACGCCCTCTACGCGCTGTTTTCCCAGAAAAACCGCGTGGAGCTGGAGAAACTCACGGCCAGCCCGACCCATTTCGTCGGCCTGCACGCCCTTGGCCTCGCGTCCCTCCTCCAGAACCGCGACGACGGTCTCAAACGACTTCTCGAATCCCTCGGAACCCAGTCCGCCGAAGACGTGAAAGATATAGCTCATTATATTCTGGAAATCGCGCGGCCCGAGGATGTCGGGAAGCTTCTCGACGCCAGAAAGCGACTTTCCGATGCGGCTCGCACCGACGCGTTCTTCGAGATCATGCGCCTCTTCCTCGAAAAGCAGCGCGGCCCCTCGCTCGACAAGGCCCTGGCCTCCCTCTCCTCGACCGAACGGAACGCTCTCGACGTCCTGGGGACGGGCGTTTTCGGGGCCAAAAGGCAGGCAGAGGGCGGAGACTGACCGCATGCGACACTACAGACTGATTGCGCTCATCGTGTCGCTCGGAACGGTCCTGTTCAGCTTCGGATGCGGAGGCGGCGTCGGCGACGATCCGTACGGCCAGCAGCTCATCGGCCCGACCGGCATCGTGTCTGGCCGCGTTCTCGACAACGGCCTGATCGCCTCCGGCAGAGTCGCGGCGACTGCCCCCACGGGCCAGCCGCTTTCCGGAGCGTCCATCTGGATCGAGGAACTGCCCGACCGCCGCGCCGTCTCGTCATCGGACGGCAGGTTCACGATCGACAACCTGCCGGTCGGAAGCACGTATCACCTGATCGTGCGGCATGATGATACATCGAGAGGTCTGTTCAGATCGCGTTCCGAAGGAATTGCCTTGAACGATCAGCAGCGCGAACGCCGGCTCGATCTCGGAATCCGGCGGGCAGACCGCGCCGTCACGATGATTGTGCGTGATTCGGAAGGAAACCCGATGACCGGCGGCACGGTCACCTTCTGGGGAGAAACGCAGATCGCCGATTCCCAGGGCCGCGTAATGGTGCAGATGCCGGCGGACACATCGCTCGACATTCTCGCCGCGGCTCCCGGCAAAGACCCGGTCACCATTCCGGTCATCTTCGAGGCCGATTCCCAGGAAGAAATCGCGATCGGCCTGCAGCCGACGGGAAGCGGCAACAGGCCGCCCCTCGTCCGCCTCGCCGCCGGAAGCTCCGTTCGGGTCGCGCGAAACGGCGAGCTGTCGCTGACCGCGACGGCATCCGATCCTGACGGCGACACGCTCTCATACCTCTGGAGAGCCACCGCGGGAGCATACGTTTCTTCAGGCACGACGCAGGCGGTTGCCCGCTGGCGGGC
>JAKJFL010000756.1:0-1832 GCA_022704935.1 Candidatus Rifleibacteriota bacterium | reverse complement strand
GGCGGGCGTCGATCTCCCCCTGCGAGCCGTTCGCGAACAGATCGCGAGCGCGGTCAACATCGTCATCCAGACCGCCCGCCTTTCTGACGGCACCCGGCGCGTAATCGAGATCTCGGAAGTGGTCGGCATGCAGGACGTGTCGATACAGCTCGAAACCATCTTCAAATTCGACAAAAAATGGATCGGCGAGGACGGCCGGGTGTTCGGAGAAATGCTGCCGACGGGCTACGTTCCGCTCTTCATCAGGGAAAGCCCGGGACGGCTGATCGAGCGCATCGGCGGATTGTTCAAGAACGAAAAGTAACGTTTTGAGTGGAAGTTCCCAAGGAGGATCTATGGCTTTGAATCAAGAAACCCTGGTTGCGGTGATGGGAATCCTGGTGCTCATTGTCGGCATCTACCTGTTCCTCGAACAGCAGGTTGACGAATCGATGCACCGGAGGAGGTCGAAAGGGCCCGCCGACGGGAAGAAGAAGGCCTTCCTGCACGACATCATGAAGGCGAGTTTCGACGATCAGTTGATCGAGGCGCTCCTGATGATCAACTCCGCTCTCAAGGCAGGACGCAATCTCGATCAGGCCTTCGAACTGGTGGCTGTCTCGACGCCGTCGCCGATGTGCGACGAGTTCCAGAAACTGGTCCAGGAGCGCCGCCTCGGCGTTTCGATGGTCGAAGCGCTCGGAAACCTCGCGAGACGCGTGAACAGCCCGGATCTCAGGCTCGCGATCAACGCCACGATTTTCCAGCAGGATACCGGCGGCAACCTCGAAGACCTGTACAAGCAGATCGTCATCACGATCGCCGAGCGCAAACGCATCATGGGAAAGATCGTTGCAGGCACGGCGCACGCACGGATTTCCGGCAACCTGATCGGAATTCTTCCGCTGGTTTTTGCCGGTCTCATTTTCATCTGGCACCCGACGTATATCGTTCCGCTCATCGACAATCCGCTTGGCCAGCTGGTTCTCATCGCTTCGCTGCTTTCGTCGATCCTCGGTCTCCTCTTCATCAACCGTATGACGAGCGGGATCATGCCTGATCCTGAAGATCAGATGGCGATCGCCAACGATCCGAAGAAAAAGGCGGGGCGATGGTCCATCCTGAAGATACTCATGCGGCCGCTGGCCGGCGTGAACGAATCCCTGGGAGGCAGTCTCCTCAACCGCATGCGCGATGAACTTCGCTATCTGCTGGGCGCCGCCGGAAATCCCGGCGATCTCTCGGTGAACGAGTTCATGTCCGTCCAGGAAAGTGTCGCCATTCTTCTGGCGCTCGCCGTGCTTTTTCTGTTCAACCCGTTGAGATTCGGGGCGCTCGGGATCGTCTTCCTCATCGTGCTGCTCCCAATCGGATTCTATTTGCCGAAAATGTATCTTGCGCAATTGATCCGAAAACGGCAGCAGAACATCGAATACGAGCTCCCCTATACGATCGATCTTCTTTCGCTGTCGATCGAAGCCGGTCTGGATCTGATCGGCGGCATGCAGAAAATCGTCGAGAAATCCCGCCCGACGGACATCGTGATCGAGTTCCAGATGTTCCTGGCGGATATCAAATACGGGAAAAGCCTCGAAGAGGCACTGACCGAAATGGCCGACCGCGTCCAGGTGCTTTCGTTCTTCGCCTTCGTCAGCTCCCTGATCCAGGCCCAGCGGCTCGGCGCGGAGATCGGGCCCACCCTGCGCGCACAGGCCGAGCAAATGCGTTATCAGCGAATGATTCAGGCCGAAGAGCGCGTCAACCAGCTGCCGGTAAAGCTTCTCATTCCGCTCGTTGTCTTCGTCTTCCCGAGTATCTTCGTGTGGTTGATCGGTCCGTCGCTGATCTACATG
>JAKJFL010000755.1:0-1833 GCA_022704935.1 Candidatus Rifleibacteriota bacterium | reverse complement strand
GATTCAGGGTTTTCCGCTCTTATCCTGAGCGCCTGGCAGGGGAAACTCGATTTCACCGGCCTGCTCGATCATGCGAGTCGACTCACGGCCCAGGGGCGTGCGCCGCTGGCCGCCGTTCTGTATCAGACCTGGCTGAAACGGAATACGTCGCCCAATCGGCATTTTGTCCTGTTCAACCTTGGTGCGCTCCTGTTCGCCGAAGGCGATCTCGAGGGCGCGAAAGAGGCGTATCTTGAATCCATCCGGCTTGTGCCGACATTCGTCCAGCCGCGTTTCAACCTCGGACTGACCTACGAGAAACTTGGTAATATAGATGCTGCTATAGCAGAATGGCACTGGATCGACGACCATGTGTCGCCCGACCAGTCGGACAACAGACCGATTCTCCTCATGGCCCTGAACAACCTCGGCAGGGTGCTCGAAGAACGCAAGCAGATGTTCGGCGCCAACGCCTGCCTCACGAAAAGCCTGATCGTCGAACCCCGCCAGCCTGACGCCCTGCATCACCTCATCTACCTGAGGGAAAAGCAGTGTTCCTGGCCGATATATGCTCCCATTCCCGGGGTTGACCCCGAATTGATGCGCCGTTCAACCTCGGCTCTCGCCATGATAAGCCTCTCGGACGACCCCGAGGCACAGCTGAACGCCGCCCGCGAGTATGTCAGGAACAAGGTCCTCACCGGCGTCCCCCCGCTCTCTGGCGGCCGCTCCTACGGGCACCGGAAGATCCGGATCGGCTACTGCTCGTCGGATTTCTGCCTGCACCCGGTCGCGATGCTGACGGCGGAACTGTTCGAGCTTCACGATCGCGAACGTTTCGAAGTCTACGGGTTCTGCTGGACGAATCAGGGGCATTCCGCTCTCCGCCAGCGAATCATGGATGGAATGGATCATTTCATACGCATCGATACATTAACGGATGAGGCTGCCGCACGAGAGATCCGGGAACGCGAGATCGACGTCCTGGTCGATCTGCACGGCCAGACGCTGGGAGCGCGTCCGAACATCCTCTCATACCGGCCCGCCCCGATCCAGATCACGTATCTCGGCCTTCCCGCGACGACCGGTCTGCCGTCGATCGACTACGTCATCGCCGACCGGTTCCTGATCCCCGAGGAGCACGCCCGCTTCTATTCCGAAAAGCCGCTGTACATGCCTGACGTCTACCAGGTGAGTGACCGGCGCAGAAAACATGCGCCTCCGCCAACCCGGAGAGATTGCGGCCTGCCTGACGACGGGTTCGTCTTCTGCACGTTCAACAATAATTACAAATATACTCCCGAGATGTTCGACGCTTGGATGTGCATCCTGCGCCGCGTCCCCGGAAGCGTTTTGTGGATGTTGTCCGACAATCCCTGGGCAGAGGCGAATCTGCGAAATGAAGCGAACGCCAGGGGCATTACCGGAGACAGGCTTGTTTTCGCGCCCCGGGTTTTGCCGGAACAGTATCTTGCTCGCTATGCCATTGCGGACCTGTTCCTCGACTCGTTCCCGTTCAATGCCGGAACGACGGCCAACGACGCGCTCTGGATGAGCCTGCCGGTCTTGACGCGCAGCGGCCGGACCTTCGCTTCCCGCATGGCGGGAGCCCTTCTGACGGCGGCCGGCCTTCCCGAACTCATCACGTACGATCGGCGCGAATACGAGGACAAAGCCGTCGAACTCGCCCACGCACCGGATGCATGCAGGCATCTGCGGGAGCACCTTCGCGAGGTTCGCGAGAACGGGGTGTTGTTCGACACGCCACGTTTCGTTCGAAATCTCGAAAAAGAGCTCGAGCGCCTGGTTACGAATCTCGGATCCGGCTGAACTGCGCCATCCGGGCGCCACCGG
>JAKJFL010000100.1:0-8943 GCA_022704935.1 Candidatus Rifleibacteriota bacterium | reverse complement strand
GATCAGCAGGAAGGCGAATATCCAGCATGTCGCGATGGCCAGACCTTCCAACGTCTCGCCCGTCGTCAGCCCGCCGCGAAGGACCTCTATCGGGAAACTGAGCGAATACCGGTAGGGAAGCAGGTGCGCGAGCGTCCTGACCGGGCCGGGGAACGTCTCGACCGGGACGATCATGCCGCCCATCAACGCCCAGACGCCCTGGTTCAGGACGAGATTGAGCGTCTCGACGTGCTCGATCCAGAACCCCGTCATCGCGAGGGTGGTGGACTGGACGAACCGGAGCGCCGCCGCGAGACCGAGAACGGCCGTCACGCCCGCAAGCTTCGCCAGTCCGAGTTCCAGCGGCGGAAGCTGCGCGTGAAACAGCCAGACGAGCAGGGAAAGAGGAACCAGGAGGATCACCAACTGGATTGTCTTGTGGGTGACGTTTTCGAGAACGTGCAGCCAGAGCGGATGAACCGGCTTGAGAAGGGTGCGGCTGAGTGAGCCGTCGCGGATCTGCTCGGGAAACGAGTAGACGGTCCAGCATTCCGTCAGGTTCATGACGAACGGCATTGAAAGATAGTACAGAAGATAATCACTGTCCGTATATGCCGACCCTCCGGATTTCCCGACGGAAAGCCAGGCCAGCAGAAGAACGCTGGGCATCAGCAGCATCTGGAATCCCCAGATGACCATCATGCCGCGATACGCGAGCGCCATCTGAAGATACGACCCCGCAAGTCGCCGTGAGACGGCAACCCAGCGGGGAAAATCGTCGCGGGTGATCATGACGGGAGCAGACGCCCGATCGTCACTTCCCGGCTTTCGAAAACGTCCATTGTGAACTCGGGGGACACGGACGGTTATTCGTCGTGCTGATGCCCGTCTTCGTGCTGGTGGGCGCCGGCGGGGCAGGCAGGGTGCTTTTTGGAAAACTCCTCCTCCCACTTAGTGCATCGGGCCTGAATCTCATCCCGCTTTTCCTGGGTCAGTTTGGTTGACGTCAGATCGAGGCATTTTCCGATGAAGGCCTGAAGATCGGCGGTGGAGGCGCGCTTGATCGCGAGGGTCATCCAGAAGAAGGCTTCCCCGTGGTCCTGGGCCAGGCCTTTTCCGTCGGAATACATGCCGCCGAGGATGAACTGGGCCATGGCTTCCCCTTCTTCGGCAAGCTCGCGAAGAATCTTCGCGGCCGTCTGGTAATCGCCTTTCTGATGGGCTGCAATACCCTCATCGAGTGTCGCGCCGAAAACCGTCGCACACAAAAACACTCCCAGAACCATCGCCAGAATCTTCTTCATTCGCCACCTCCGAAAGATGTTCCAGTATACCAGAAAATTGCAGGGTCAGGGCTCTTCAGGTCCATCATCACGGCGATGTGGCGGATCGCGATTTGCCGCCACGGCCGGTTTTTGAGAATGGGCCTGAGGGGAGGGGCCACGATGCGCCCGGGCTGTGCGTCATGTGAAGAGAGGGGAAATCGCTTCCTCGAGGGGAGGTTCCTCGATCGTGAGATCGTTGACGCGGCCGGTGGAGTAGAACTCCGCCGCAAGGGCGGGCGCCTGGTCACGCGGGACCAGGAGCGAGAAGCGCGAGCCGTCGTGCGTGAGAAGCCTGCCGTAGCGTTCGGGCGAGAAGCCTGCCGGCACGGAATCGAACGTAACCTGGAGAATGCGGTCGGCGCGGGTTTTCTTCGAGAGATCGGCGAGAGATCCGTCGAAGACCTTGGCGCCGCGATTGATGACTATGACGCGCCGGGCGAGGGCGGCGACGTCTTCCATGTAATGCGACGTCAGGAGAATGGTCGGCCGGAACCGGTCATGATACTCGAGAAGGAATGTGCGGATGCGCTTCTGCATCAGAATGTCGAGCCCGATCGTCGGCTCGTCGAGAAACAGGACACCGGGACGGTGCAGAAGGGAAACGGCAAGCTCGCAACGCATGCGCTGTCCGAGCGAGAGTTTGCGCGCCTGTATCTCGAGACAGTCCCTGATTCCCAGCATCTCGACCAGCTCGTCGCGTCTGGGTTCGAACTCGGATGACGTGAGCCCGTAAAGCTCGCGGTGGATGGCCAGCGTCTCGGCTGGCGGGAGATCCCACCAGAGGTTCTGCTTCTGGCCCATCACGAGCGAGATATTTCGCAGAAAAGCATAGTCTCGCTGAAACGGATCGAAGCCCAGCACTTGCACGCTGCCCGCGGTTGGCGGGATCAGCCCGGAAAGCATCTTCAGCGTCGTCGTCTTGCCGGCGCCGTTCGGGCCCAGGAAACCGACTATTTCACCCGGCTCGATCAGCATTTCGAGCCCTTTCACCGCGTCGATCGTCTCGATGCGAGGCCGGAAAAAAGCCGCGATGCTGGCTTTCAGCCCTTCAGCCTTCAGTCTGACGTCGAAGCTCCGGCACAGGCCGCGCGCTTCGATACAGAGCGGCGATGCGTGATCCTGCATCAGTTCACTCGTTCTTCTCGTCGTCCGGTTTGGGGGGCTTTTCCGAGGCGAGCTTCGCCGCCATGCGCTTGAGGGCCGAGGTCGGAAGCGGGGGCGGGGGAGCACCGGACTTGTCCTTCTGGCGCTTCTGGCCATGGACGTAGATCCGCATGAACCCCTCGACGTTCGAAAATATACCCATGAGTATATTGATTTCGCGATGGGTGGCCTGGGAGCGGTGGATGAACGCCCGAACGAGCTGAAACAGGCCGTCAGGATTATTCGTGGGAAGAAAATGGCACATCTTCAGCACGGAAAGCATGTGATCATACAGCCGCTGGAGCTCCTCGAACGTCGCAGGCATCTCGAAGGGGTTGTTCGGGTCGGGGCCCTTCTCGACCGGCTTGACGCCGAACTTCTGATACAGTTCATACGATATCAGAAGCACCGCCTGGGCCAGGTTCATCGAAGTGAACTCGGGGTCGGTGACGATGTGCATGGTTCCCTGACAGAATTTCAGGTCTTCCTTCGTCAGGCCCCACTCCTCACGGCCGAACAAGATCGAGACCGGCCCTTCGGAAAGACATGGCCCGACCCGCTCGAGGCCCTTCTGGACCGTCATGTGCGGCTCGTGATACTCGCCGTGCCGGTTCGAGGTGCCGAGCACCAGCAGACTGCCGGCGACGGCTTCCGGAATGGTGTCGACGATCCTGGCCGACTCGAGAATGTCACGCGCGGTCAGCGCCATCTTGATCGCGTCGAGGTTGAGTTCGCAGCCCGGCCGTACGAGAACGAGCTCCCGCAGGCCGAAATTCTTCATGGCCCGGCACACCGAGCCCACGTTCATTGCGCCCTGCGGCTCGACGAGAACGATCCGGATGTTTTTCAGCAGAGGTTGCCTGTTCTTCATTCGTGTTGTCGGAGAAATCCTTCGGGTAAAATCAATGCCCGAAATCGGGGTGACCGGTTTCGGGCATAAAAAATAGGCTCGGGCGGACTCGAACCGCCGACCCCCACGATGTCAACGTGGTGCGCTAACCAAACTGCGCCACGAGCCTTTGAACGGAGATGAATTTACCACAGGTTCTTTTCGATGTCAATACGCAAAAATCAAATGTCCGGCTACGATCGTCGGGCATGCCGGTCTCGAAGTTGAGCATGCGTTCACGTCTTGCTGAAGAGAGGGAGTTGGGGTATGATGCCGCCTCCAGGCAAGATCAATTTCACGCACGATTTTCAATGGCAGGAACAGGAGATACTCATGACCGCACCCGTCCGCGTCCGATTCGCCCCGTCGCCGACCGGTCACCTCCACGTCGGAGGCGCCCGCACCGCTCTCTTCAACTGGCTGTTCGCCCGCCACAATGGCGGCACGTTCATCCTGCGGATCGAAGACACCGACGCGGAGCGCTCGAAGGACGTCTACACCCAGGCGATCCTCGACGGTCTTCGCTGGCTGGGCATCGATTGGGACGAAGGCCCAGACAAGGACGGAGGCCACGGCCCCTACTACCAGACCCAGCGGCTTCACCTGTACCGCAGTGCCGTTGAACAGCTCCTGCGCGAAGGAAAGGTGTATCACTGTTTCTGTTCGCCCGAGACGCTCTCGGCGATGCGCGAAGAACAGATGGCGCGCAAGGAGGATCCGAAATACGACGGCCGCTGTTCGTGCCTTTCCCGGGAAGAGGTCGAGAAGCGCATCGCGGCCGGCGAGAAGTTCACGCTGCGCCTGCGCGTAGCGGCCGGCGAAAACGTCGCCTGGAACGACCTCACAAAGGGCGAGCTGTCGTTCGGTTCGCACCTGCTCGACGACCTGGTCGTCGTGAAATCTGACGGCTTTCCGACATACAACTTCGCCGTTGTCGTCGACGACTCGCTGATGAAGATCACCCACGTGATCCGCGGCGAAGACCACATCTCGAACACCCCGAAGCAGATCCTCATCTATAGGGCGCTCGGCTACCCGGTTCCGCAGTTCTCGCACATCCCGATGATCCTCGGCTCCGACCGATCGCGGCTCAGCAAACGGCATGGGGCGACCTCGGTCATCGATTACAAGGAAATGGGCTTCGAGCCCGAGGCGTTCCGCAACTTCCTCGCCCTGCTCGGCTGGTCGCCAGAAACCGGGGCCGAAGTGCTGACGCAGGATGAGATGTTCAAGCTGTTCACGCTCGACCGCGTCAGCTCCCACGGCGCCATCTTCAACATGGAGAAGCTCGCCTGGTTCAACGCCGAATACATCAAGAAAATGGATGGCGCGACGGTGCTGAACCGCTGCCGACCCTGGCTCGAAAAGCTCCCCGGCTTCCCCGGTGAGTATGACGCCGCACGCCTCGAGAAGATGGTCGGTCTGTATCGCGAACGCATGAAAACCTTCAACGAGATCGAGTCCCAGATCGGCTGGTTCTTCGCCGAGCCCGCCGAGTTCGATGCGAAGGGCATGGAAAAGGCCGCCAAGATTGCCGATCGCGCCGTGTTGCTAACCGAGCTGATCGCGCGTCTCGAAGCGCAGGCCGATTTTTCCGAAATACCGCTCGAAGCTCTCATTCGCGGCTTTGCCGAGGAAAAAGGTCGTAAAGTAGGCGATATTATACACCTCTGCAGGTTGGGTCTGAGCGGCCGGACCGCGACGCCAGGCCTGTTCGAGAGCATGGCCGTTCTCGGCAAGCCTTCGAGCATCAGACGACTGAAGACTTTCGTGACCCGGATCTGATCGAAGCCGGGATGCACCTTTCGAGGAGATATTCATGAACGCCCGTCGCAAACTGCCGACCCTCTACCTAGCATCCCAGTCGCCC
The DNA here is from genome assembly GCA_022704935.1 of Candidatus Rifleibacteriota bacterium. GTDB lineage: Bacteria > Muiribacteriota > Ozemobacteria > Ozemobacterales > Ozemobacteraceae > MWAR01. The sequence continues at coordinate 3,737 of JAKJFL010000100.1, read as the reverse complement.
CGCCGGCGTGAGATCCTTGCCGACCTCGGAATCCCGTTCAAGCTCAGGAAGTCCCCGTATCATGAGACAACGAGCGATGTCGTCGGCCTCGTGCCGAACGAGCAGGCCGCGCGGCTCGCCGGCTTGAAGGCGGTCCATGCCGCCACGGGCCTCGACGAGGGGATCGTGATCGGCGCCGACACGATCGTGGTGCTCGACGAACACGTGCTCGGCAAGCCACGCGATCGCGACGACGCCCGGCGCATGCTTGAGATGCTGTCCGGAAGAACCCACCGGGTCATCACGGGAATATCGCTCGTCGACCCGAAGAGCGGCCAGACCGTGACGCACGCCGAATCCACCAACGTCGTGTTCAAGCAGCTCAGCGAGCGCGAGATCACCGACTATATCGACACGCCCGAACCCTACGACAAGGCCGGAGCGTATGCGGTCCAGGGGCTGGCGTCGCTGTTTGTCGAACGCATCGAGGGCTGTTACTATAACGTCGTCGGATTCCCCGTCGTGGCGTTCGGAAACCTGTTGAAACATATCGGTATCGATATTATGGACTACGTGAACAGGGCGGAAAAAGTGTCATGACGCATCCGACGATGACGGGATGCCGGAGGTTTCACCCATGCGTATAGCCGTTTACCCCGGGAGCTTCGACCCGTTCACGAAAGGTCACCTGGACATCCTGAACCGCGCGGCGAAAGTGTTCGATCACGTGATCGTGGGCGTGCTGGTCCATCCCTCGAAACGATGCCTTTTCTCCCCTGAACAGCGCGTGGAAATGATCAACGATGTGCTGAAGGAGAGCGAGAACGTCCGCGCCATCCACTTTGACGGCCTTCTAGTCGATTTCTGCCGGCAGGTTGGTGCCTGCGCCATCATCAGGGGCCTGCGGGCCGTTTCCGATTATGAATACGAGCTTCAGATCTTTTCGGTCAACAAACAGCTCGCCCCTGGCCTGGAAACTGTGTTTCTGATGTCGTCGACCCAGTATTCCTTCCTCAGTTCGAGCATCGTCAAAGAGGTGGCGAAATACGGCGGCGATGTGTCGACGATGGTTCCGCAGGCCGTCGAAGCATTTCTGAAACGTCGTTTTTCGGGCGCATCCGCGGAATGAAGGCATGTTCAATGTGTTGGGAACGCTTTTTTTACAACGGAATGGTTCTGTGGTAGAGTCGAAAAAGGACATTTTCTGACCGATTGTTCGCGAGGCCGTTCAATTCGTTCAAATCATCGAAGCGCCGCTTATACGAGAAGAGACATGATGAAAGTTCTGATTGCAGACGACGAACCGATGCTGCGGGAAATCCTGCGGGAACTCGTTACCATGCGCGGGCACGACGTCATTCTCGCCTCCGATGGGAAGGAAGCCCTCGAGCTGTTCAAGAAGGAAACCCCTGACCTCGTCATCTCGGACATCATCATGCCCCAGATGGACGGCCTGAAGTTCCTCTCCGAGATCCGTCAGCTCGATCAGGACACGCTCGTCGTCATGACGACCGGCCTCGGCAAAGAGGAGTTCACCCTCGAAGCCCTCAGGCTGCGAGCGAACGATTTCATCAAGAAGCCGATCGAACCGAGCATTCTTTTCCCTCTGATCGACAAATACGCCGGCATCGTCGAGTCGCGGACGCGCCTGAGTGAGACGCTCAACTACTGTGTGCGCCGGTCTAGCACGATGAAGATCGACAACCGGATGGAAATGATTCCGATGGTCGCTCAACGGCTCCTGATGGAAACATACGATATGATTCCCCACGATCAGCGGCTCGGGCTCAAGATCGCCCTGGTAGAGCTGCTCGCGAACGCCGTCGAGCACGGGAACCTGAATATCACCTGCGAGGAAAAACAGTCTGCAATGGAAGAGAGCCTCGAGGGAATCGACAACCTTCGTGAAGAGCGGCTTCGTAACGATGAGTTCGCGCGCCGGCGCGTGACGATCGACTTTGTCATGAGTCCGGAATCCTGCGAATGGACGATCACTGACGAAGGACTCGGCTTCGATTTCACCACCCTGCCGAACCCGCTCGACCCCGAAAACCTGGCCCAGCCGAACGGCCGTGGCATTTTTCTCGCCCGGCTCAGCTTCGAAGAACTGGAATTCCTGGGAAAAGGCAACTCCGTGCGGGTTCGGAAGCTCCTCCCCCGCACGTCGCAGAAACCCTGACGGAAATTCTCCGTTCGCCTGAAATCAGTTCTGCGCGGCTTTTTCGCGGCCGCCGATTTCCTTGAGTTTGTCGGCGTAGAATGGCGACATCGATCTCAGCTTCGATACGATATCGGGCAGAACATTCAGCACATGGTCGACGTCTGCATCGGAGTTGAACCGCGAAAGCGAGAAGCGGACCGAGCCGTGGGCATACGTGAACGGCACCTGCATCGCCATCAGGACGTGCGACGGTTCGAGACTGCCGCTGGTGCAGGCCGAACCCGAGCTGGCGGCGATGCCGGCGGCGCTCAGGTGCAGAAGGATCGCTTCTCCCTCGATGAACTCGAAGCCGATGTTGGTCGTGTTGGGAAGCCGCCACTGCGGATTCCCGTTGATGTGGGAGTAGGGGATCCGCTTGAACAGTCCTTTCTCGAGCCGGTCACGGAGCTGGCGGACGCGGTTGTTCTCCTCGAACATCGCGTTCATGGCGACCTCGCATGCCTTGCCCAGGCCGACGATATACGGGGCATTCTCGGTTCCCGCGCGCCGGTTTCGTTCCTGGTGGCCGCCGAGCATGAACGGCGAAATCCGGGTGCCGCGGCGGATATACAGCACGCCGATTCCCTTCGGGGCGTGGAGCTTGTGGCCCGATATCGAGAGCAGGCTCACCGGCATCTTTTTCATATCGAGCGGTATTTTTCCAGCCGCCTGGACGGCGTCGGTGTGGAAGGTGACGCCCTTCCCGGCGCAGATTTCCGCGATTCTGTCGATCGGGAACAGGGTGCCGGTCTCGTTGTTGGCGGTCATGATGCTGACGATCGCCGTCTCGGAGGTTATCGCGGCCGCGAGTTCGTCGAGGTCGAGGTTGCCCTTCGTGTCGACGGGGAGCTCGGTGAGGCGATACCCTCTTTTCGCCATGTAGCGACAGACGTTCAGCACGGCGGGGTGCTCGACCTTTGTCGTGATGATGTGACGCTTTTCCGGGTGGGCCTCGCAGACCCCGCGGATAGCGTGGTTGTCAGACTCGGTGCCGCAGGAGGTGAAGACGATTTCTTCGGGCTGGGCGTTGAGAAGCGCGGCGACTTGTGCGCGGGCCTCCTCGAGATGCCGGGCCACCTGGCCGCCGAAGATGTGCATCGAGCTCGCGTTTCCGTAGAGTTCTTTGAAGAAGGGGACCATCGTCTCGAAGACTTCCGGGGCGACGCTCGTCGTGGCATTGTTGTCGACGTAGACGGTTCGATCGGGAGCTGACATGGGTGTCTCCCTCCTTTGATTATTCCTGTTGGACGACGACGATCTCCGGTGCGACCCTGCGGCGGAGCGTGTCCTGGACCATGAACTGCAGCGTGGCGGTCGAGCTGACGCAGTGGGCGCAGGCCCCCTGGAGCTTGACTGTGACGGTCACGCCGTCGATATCGATCAGCTCGATGCCGCCGCCGTCGGCGCGAAGATGCGGAGCGATCTCGCTTTCGATCACGTTCGCGATCAGCTGCATGCGCTGGATGTTCGTGAGCTTTTTCGGAGTCGATCCGGATTCGGCGGCGACGGCTGGTTTGGGGGCTCTCGCCGCGACCATCTCGTCGAGGATGCGTTTGAT
>JAKJFL010000099.1:0-8948 GCA_022704935.1 Candidatus Rifleibacteriota bacterium | reverse complement strand
AGCCGTCAGGGCGGCTCTGAATGACGCCTTTGCCCGTCACGTCGATCGTACCGCCGCCGTCATAGGCAAGCCTGACAGCGGACGAAGCGTCGGCGAGCTCGACGATGCCACCGGTCTGAACAGTCGTCGCCTCAGCCGTGATCTGCTTTTTGGAACCGTCGGGCAGGCCGATCGCGCCACCCTGGCCGGAAACGGAGGCCCAGGCCTCGGCAGCAGTCGCCGGCACGGGCGCGGAAGCGAGAGCCTGTGACGCGGCAGGAGCAGCGCCGTTCGCTTGCGGGGTTGAAGCCGGCGGTGTCTCCCGGCCGCATCCCGGCATGAACACCACGGACAGGATCGCCACCAGACAAACGACCGCCGTCGAGTGCCGAAATTTCTGCCATGACAGTATTCCCGGCAGCCCTCTCAATTCGCTCATGTTTTCATCCATCCTTTCATCATTCTCACGGAAGGCCCATGAATTTCCAGGCGCTTCCCGGTATTGATTACCGCAGAACAAAACGCAATTTTGCGTTCCCGTCATGCCAAGCCTGTCGAAGCCTCGAGAAGCCCTCGCCCCCTTCGACAGGGTCAGGACAGACTTCGACACACTCAGGACAAACGTATGGTTCTCATAATGTGCGTCCCAATAAGGCCTCTTCCGGCATTCTTCCCAGATACTACCTCGAGCGCTTCAGAAAGTTTCAACAATCGCACGAATCGTTGAGCGCCAATCATCACGCGGATCGCCCGGCGATCCGATCGGCGACAAGCGAGGCATGGGTCCAGGGCAGCGCATGGCCACCGCCATCGACAACATGGGAAAGCACCCCCGGAATCGCCTTTCCGACAGCTTCGGCGCTGGCCGTCCCCGAAATCGCATCTTCCGCGCCTGTGATCATCAGCACAGGGCAGGTGAGAGTCGCCATTCCCTCCACAACCTTCCTGTATGTATCGAGAAATATATTTTTATCTCTGAACATCGCCTCCAGCGAGGCAAACGTGGAGAATCTGCCGGCCAGGTCGTCCACGAGAGCCGTAGCGACGGCGGCCGGTCTGAACGTCGTCTCCAGGTGCAGCCGGATTTTCCCCCCGGCAAACATGGGAAGCGCCAGGCCCAGGATCGCTCTCAGCACGGGAATCTCGAGCAGTCCCGGAAGGCCGGACGGTCGTTCATTCTCGTCGCGCGGCATCAGATACGGCGCGACGAGGCAGACTCCGGAAACCAGGTCCCGATGGCGCTGCGCGAGATCGAGCGCGAAGTGGGCTCCCATCGAATATCCCGCGACGATGGCCTTCCCTCCCCCGCTCGATCGGAGAAGTTCCGCATAGGCGTCGGCTGCCCGGCCCGGCTCGGCAGGCAGGGGACTGCTCATTCCATGCCCCGGCCGATCGACGGACAGACATCGGAACCCACGTTCGGCGAGAAGCTTCGCCGGCCCGGCCCAGTCATTCCGGTCGCCGGGGTTCCCGTGCAGCATCAGCACCGGCGTGCCTTTCCCACATTCACCGAATGCGAGAATCTCCCTCCCCGGAAGCGTAATACTCCCCTCGATGAAAACACCCATCCCATCCTCCCATTCTCTCAGAGGCTCAATCCCTTACGTCGAAGCATGCCGATCTGTGCCGGCGTCGGATTTCGCCTGTAATCGACGGCGTCGGTGCGGTTGGGAATGCCGACCCACCGCCCTTCGCGTCGGATCCTTTCGAGTACCTCGAGCAACGCCTGTGCCTCGACCCGGCTCGACGCCTGGGGAATGTCGAGATAACAGCGCTGTCCCTTCACGTCGACTGCGCGCCGGACGAGAATGTCGCCGTCGTCGATCTTCGCGTTCATCCAGTGAATGGTGAAACCGACGGGGCGTCCTTCGGCCCAGGCCCACAGGTCGCACATCGTCCCACGGTTTTCGGGCAATATACCATGATGTATATTTATACACCCGATCGCCGGGAGGCCAAGAACGATATCTTTATATATATTTCGAGTCCGCATATTCACGATCAGGTCGGGCCTGCGTTCGCGCAGCCACTCGACCGCCTCGGGGCGGTTCACGCTGTCGCACCGAAAAACGGGAACGCCCGCCTTTTCGGCGGCTTCGGGGCGGGGATCGCGCAGGGTGGCCCGCACCAGGTTGCGGGCGAGCGTGAAGGCGAACTGCGGCGCCCCGACGAGCGGCAATCCGAGGATGTTTTTCAGGAGAACGGCCCTGCTGACGTGCAGCAACACCAACCCGGCCGGCTCGACGCCTTCGGGGAGCACCGCCCTGTCGCAGACGCGCCGAACGAGGGAATGGTAATTGTCACGGACGTAGGTGACATCCGACGTGACGAACACCACCCGCATGGACTCAGCCATGGCCACCGCTCCGCCCATACCGGGCGTGGGCGCCGGCGAACTCGTCGGCGGCCATTGCCGCGATCAACGAGATCTCGCCGGCCAGCACCGCGGCCGCCACGATTTCGGCCAACTTGCGCGAGCGACGCGGGCCGTCGCACTCGAGGATCTGCAGGCAGGCCTGCTGGGTCGGAAGCCGTGTGCCGCCGCCGACGGTGCCGACCATCAGGCCCGGCATCGTGATCGAAACGGCGAGACGGTCGCGCCTCAGTTCGAGACTCGTGACGCCGGTCGCCGACTCGGCCACACAGGCGGGGTCCTGGCCGGCAGCGATGAACATGGCGGCGAGGATGTTCGCATAGTGGGCCTGGGAGCCGAACGCGTGGGCATGAAGCGAGGTCATCATCGAAAGCTGGCCCAGCCGCACCATCCGGTCGGCCGAGGTATGAAGATGCTTCTCGACGAGCGGCAGGGGAATCTCGACCTCGGCGATCACGCGCTTCCCGCGATTGCGTGTGAAGTTGACACCGTTGACCTTCTTGTCGCCCGACAGGTTCGACTCGAGGAACCAGTCGGTCATCGGCCCCCGGTAATGGGCGACGATCCATTTGATGGCCGCATGGGTCGCGATCGTGGTCATGTTTTGCCCCGATGCATCGCCCGTCGAATACACGAACCGCAGGCAGAGCGTCGACCCCATCGGGAACGGTTCGATCGCCTCGAGACGGCCGTGCCGCGTGGTCGACTCGGCCGCCGCCTTCAGATCGTCGTAATGGTTCTCGATCCACTGGTTGAAGGACATCATGTCGAACAGCGTCTCGAAAACGAAAATCGGCGCCCGAACGAGGCTGTCCGCGATGACCTTGACGCGCGCACCGCCCGAGAGGGTGATGATCTGCGCCCCGCGCGCGACAGAAGAAACGAGCGCGCCCTCGGTCGTCGCCAGCGGAATGTAAAAATCGCCGCGGGCATGGTCGCCCGCCACCTTGAGAGGCCCGATCAATCCCAGCGGGATCTCGCCGAAGCCGATGAACCCCTCGATATTGCCGCTCAGGAAGCGCGCGTCCTCGGGTCTCGGAATGCACTTGACGTTCGCCCCCGTGCGTATCTGCAGGAACCGCTGGCGCGCCTTCACTGCATCGGGACTGTAGTCTAGGAGCGGAGGCAGGCGCCCTTCGAGCTCTGCCTCGTCGAACACCGCTTCGCCGGCCGCGACCCCGCCGCTGGCGATCAGCAGGTCGAACAATCCGCCGAAATCCTGAACCGTCTCGAGCTGGAGCTCGCGCATCGGGATCCGGAATTCTTCACAGAGCTGCGAAACGAGCGCCACCACGCCGAGCGAATCGAGCTGCAGGAACTCCGAGAACCGCTTCTCGCGGCTTATCGCTTCGGGAGCGACGTTGAGAAACCGTCCCGTGATCTTCCGGAAAATATCGAACTGGCGGTCGGCTTCGACGCCGCGCGGCACAACGGCTTTCGGTGCGGCCTGTTGCACCTCGGCGGGTTTCGCGCCGCCCCCCAGGATATCGAGAAGGCGGTTCCGCTGAACCTTCTGGCTCGCGGAGCGCGGCAACGGCGCGGAAACAACGTGAACCCGGCGGAACCGCTCCCATTCGGGCCAATCACCGGTGATGCGCCGGATCTCCTCTTCGATGAATGCGGCTGCTTCGGCCGGCTGTTTTGTCTGCAACATCGCCTTCGACGGCTTGACGACTAGCGCCGGATACTCGCTTCCGCCTTCGGAGAAGCCCAGCGCGGCGTATTCCTCGGCGAAGGGCAGCACCCCGAGCCGCATCTCGAGTTCATCGGGGTATACGTTGACGCCGCCGGGCGGGATGATCACGTCCTTTTCCCTGCCGCGCACGTATAGATATCCATCACTATCGATCTCGCACAGGTCGCCGGTCCGCAGAAACGGCCCCGAAAACAGGGCTTTCGTATCCCCGTCACTGCCGAAGATACCGCTGCACAGGGTCGGCGAGGAAACCAGCAGTTCGCCGACGCCGTCCTTCACGTTCTCGAGCTTGAATTCGATTCCTTCAGTAGCCCGGCCGACAGCCCCGACCGGCCCCTCGACCGACGCAACGATGCCGCCCGCAGTCTCGGTCATGCCGTAGCCCTGGAACGCCCGGACGCCGCACGCCCGAAGCGCCTCGATCACCTTCGGCGCGACCGAAGCCCCGCCGATGATCATCGTCATGCTCGGAATGGGCATCGGCTGGGCCATCTGCCGGAGCGCCATCACGAAGATTTCGGCGAGACGCGGAACGACAAGCAGGAAGCTGACGCGGAACCGCGCGATCGCCTGCAGGATCTCGACCGGATTGTAGGAAGCCGTCATGATGATTTTCGATCCGATCATCAACGGGCAAAGGCCGGTATTCACGAGCCCATACACATGCGTGAACGGCAGAAGGGCCAGCATCACATCGTTCTGCCGGTAATTCCCGAGAGACAGGCCCATCCTAGCGGAAGCGACGAGAGCACGATGACTCAGGATCGTTCCCTTGGGACGGCCGGTGGTTCCCGACGTGTAGATGATCGCGGCGGTGTCTTCGGGGTCGATCGTTGCCGCCGCGGTGCGCGACACTTCTTTTTCGCCGCGCACCCGCACCAGATCGAAGTGAAAATTGACGACTCCGCACATGGCATCGAGCTGATCGACCAGTGCGACCGTTTTGTCCTGGAACTTCTTCGACGTGATGATGACCCGGGGCTTGCAGTTCTCGATGATTCCGAGCAGGCGCTTGTCGGCGAGCATTCCGTCGACCGGCACCGCGACGGCGCCGTAGCCCGTGATGCCCAGGAACACCGGCAGCCATTTGTAGTGATTCTCGCCGACAAGGAGAATGCGATCCCCTTTTCTGACGCCACTTTCCCCGAGAATGCGGCCCACCTCACCAACGATTTCGACGAGTTCGCCGTAGGTCATGTCGACCCAACGCCCCTCGCCGACATCGCAGGAAACGGCGATGCGGCCGGCATCGAACGGCAGTTTCTCAATCCTCAGGATCTTCTCGAAAAGCAAGGGAAACCTCCTCCCGGGAATCGCAAATCAAAATTGCATGTACTCGAGTCTACGCGAACGAAGAAGCCCCGGCAACAGGAATCAATGCGCATTTCGCGGCCAGAACGAAACTGCAAAGGCTCAATTTTGTTTGTTTCCTGCATGGAAAAAGCCAATTTCGCATTCCCTTTCCCGTTCGTGCCGAGCCTGCCGAAGCACGAGAGGGCCTCGCCCTTCGACGAGCTCAGGGCGAACGGTTGGGGGGCGTTTTACAGGGGCCTGGAACGGCTGTTTCGAAAACCGTGCGAATCAGAATTCGTAGCCGGCCCTGAGAGCGATGTCCTTTTCGAGATCCGAATCGGCCCCTCCGGAAATCAGCGCGAATCTGAGCTCGTAAAATCCCCAGTCGACGCGCCGGTGAAGCCGGCTTTCCATGTTCTGAACGTTGGTTTTGCCCTGATCGAAGCGAGTTTCGGCCAGCGTCAGGCCGATCCGGGTACGTTTCGTGACGACACGCTCGACCGTGCCGGAAATCGTGCGGCTGACCGAAGCCACGCCCGACTCGACCGTATAGCCGAGCCCCGCGGAGCTTTCGCCGAGGCGTGTGTTTCCCCAGGTGACATTGCCCTCGTAAAACGTGCTGTCCGGTATTTTTTCCTTGTCGAAGAAGAACCGGCCACCGACCGAGCTTTCGAAATACATCTGGCCCGACTCGAATCCGGCGGTCGCCCGGCCAACCCCCGAGTTGGTCACGTCGTTGTAATTGAGCCTGTAATCGGCGGTCAGATCGACGCACTTCCCATCGTAATACTGCATTCCCATGCGCCACGTGTCTGTCGCACCGCTCGAGCGATACTCCCCGATCAACCGGAGGGCATCGATCACGTATCCAAGCTGCGCGGCGCTGTACCGGTCGCGCCACTCCTGTTCCGAAAGAACCGCAAAGGTTGCCTGCTCGTTGAACCGATAGTTGAGGCGGCCCTCGAAATACCCCGGCTTGTTCACGTTGTCCTTGAGATCGTGCGTCGCGAGGCGGCCGGCTTCGAGAGTTGTCGTCAGCCGCCTGCCCCACGGATACGTCCATGAGCCGCCGTCGACCGATCGGAACTGGCCATTTCCGCTCCAGATGCGGCCAACCTTGAAGCTCATCGGTGAATTCATGTTTCTGCCGGAAAATGATGCCTGCGTAAGGAAGTCGCGGCCGGTCTTGACGCCCCATTCATGCTTGAAGATCGCGTGCCGGAACTGGAATTCGCTCGAGAGATACGGCGTGAAATGGCCGTAGATGACCCGCTGCTCCGACCGTTCGCGCCAGGGACCGAACGGACTGGTGACATTCCGCTCCGTGCGCTCGAGGGAGCAGGGCGGTGCCAGCTGCATTGCCGCAGGAAGCGCGAAAAGCGGGGTGCCGGACGCAAAAAAGCCGATGAGCAGCGCAATTGCCGCCCACCCGGTCCAGGGTGTTCCTTTTGCTCTCCGATGTGGCTTCACATGTCTTCTCTTCTGTATCGGCGTAACCGGCTTGAAAACTGAATCTGTCACCTCCTCGGTACAACGAGTATAATAGTGAAAAAGGGATCAATTGATGAGCAGGTACTACGACAGGATCGATTTGAGCGACATCCGGTGGTTTCTCGTCGGATGTGCTCTTCTGTTGATTCCGTTGGTGTATATCCTCGTCACCATCGAAAAATCGACGGATGAACAATCGTTCTCGTCTCACACGCTCGAGAGCCGTGCATCGGCCTTCGACATACTGCAAACCCGGCCGTCGGGCGCGGGCGACGGAACGCCGGCCGGGGGCGGAGGGGTCATGGCTCAGATCGAGAGCGGGCAGAGCCATGTCGAAAAAGAGCTCGACAAAGCCTGGGCAAAAATACAGTCCACCCCGCGCAGCCAGGCGTACCCCCAGGAGATGGCTCCCGAAGCCGTCAGGATGTCCGAGGTCGCCGACAACCCCGACATGATCGAGGGTAACGCCTGCCTCGATCGCGGCGATCTCAAGGCGGCGGAGCTGTTCTACAAGAATGCCGTTTCCCAGGCCCGCGACAATGCATTTCTTGAAGTCGAGGCATACGGCGGTCTGATGGAGGTCTACAAGCGCGCCGGCAATATCAATGAATTCGTGAAAGCGTTCAAAAACTACGCTCTCGCGGCGCAGAAGCTCAAGAACGTCTACGGTCCCGTGGCGGACAACATCGCCAGGGCATCCGAGATGTTCGCTCAACTCGCGAAGGTCGATCCGGGCCGCCTGCGCGAAGAGCTGATCAAGGGAAATCTCGCAATGGGAACCAATGTCGACGTCACGACGTTCATGAAGGCGATCGAGGAAGCCCGCAAGCTGCACCCGACCGACCTTCCCGACAGCGAATCCATCTATCCGAAAAATCCGGGCGGCTGATGGCGGCATCACGCTCCATGGCGAAACAGGGAGAAAAACGTATGCGAAACAGACAAGCATCCGGTCGGCGAGGCAATATCCTTTCCGTCGTCATCGTCTTCCTGTCGCTGATTTTCCTCGTGTCGATGCATCTGGCGAACTCGACCGTCGAGCGCGGCAGACAGACGCGCCGCTCCGTCACGGGAGACCAGGCGTCCTGTCTTGCGGAGGCCGGCCTCAACCGTGCCATCCACATGCTCAGCAAATCGATGAACAACCCGGATATGTTCAAGTCCGATGCGAAGATCCAGAACTTCGCGATTCTGCTGCGGTACCCGCTCAAGGCTGCTGCGAACAACCCCTACACGTTCGGCGGAGACCTCGGAACCGACGAACTGCTCGACGTGAAGGGGTTCGAGAACACGCCATTCAAGAACAGAATCGAGCTCAAGACCGCCGACCTCCGGCTCAAGCCGCAGGGCGAAGACACGATGGACAAGCTCGTCGATTACATGGGCGACGGCCGGGCGAAGGATTACGAGGTCACGGTCACCGTCGAGGTCGACAAGGCATTCCGCATCACTCCGAAGAAGCCCGCCGACGGCGAATATAAAGTTCCTGGTATAGATATTGAGTTCTCGACGCGGCAAGACATTCTCGACTTCCTCGAGAACAAGGGCAGAATGGCGTTTTTGTTGTATTTTCCCGACTGGCTGAAACTGTTCAACTTCGCCATCCCCATCAAGGTCTGGATCCCTCTGATCAACAAGGAGATCACTCTCGCGACGATCGATCCGACGCCGGTCATCGACCTCGCGGTCAAGCCCCTCACCAAGGGCAGCGAGTTCGCCTCGAACTGCAACCGGCCCGACGGCCTCGGCGTCAACGATTATTTCACGCTCGACGTGATTGCGCGCATGATCGCCCAGGCCTTCGGCAAGCCGAACATCTACCCGTTCAAATGGCTGTACGACGAGAACTTCTTTCCCAAGATCGCTGACCTCTGGCCCTCAGGGATAGGCGAGATCCCGACCGGGTTCGAATACCACGTCGAGAAATACGGTGAGATCAAGCTGCTGTCGGTCGCCCGCATCAACTTCAAGGACGGCACCTTCTCGGAACGACGCATCGAGGCCACGAAGGAATTCAAAGTCTCCGATATACAACCTATGGCACCGCTGTACAGTTTCTTCGCCGCGAACCTCAGCAACGACAAGATGAACTTCAACGATTACGGCGGCAGTTTC
>JAKJFL010000098.1:0-8959 GCA_022704935.1 Candidatus Rifleibacteriota bacterium | reverse complement strand
TCGAGTACCGACACGACGCGGGCCCCCGCCCAGTAGGAGTACAGGTCCGGCGGATTCCCCGCCTCGAGCGTCTTGCGGATGCTGGTCTTGAACGCCTCCATCTCGAGAGGCGTCACGGCGATCTCATACCTCGACTGCTGCGCGTTGAAAGCCTTGACCATGTCGTCGATACCACCGCTCAGCGTGTCCGAGAAGTAATGGAGAAACGTGACGCGCTTTCGCGTCGCCGCCGGCGTCTGGCGCCCCGAATCCACGCATCCCGTCACCAAAGCCAGGCATATCACCAATGCGACAGCGCATACCGGAATCAGACCCCGGGCTCTCTCGAATCGATCCCTCGCAGGCATGGCCGTCACCTCTCTCTTGCAGGCTTCGTCACCGTCCTTCTCGACGAATCCCGTCTTCTCTATTCCTTCACGAAAAAGCCGATTTCGCGATCCCGTTTGCGCCAAGCCTGTCGAAGCACGAAAGGACTCTTGCCTCTTCGATAGGCTCAGGGCGAACGGGCGGCTTTCATTCTGCAGGTAGCAATTTCACCGCACAAACAATATATAGATTACTTTATATATCTAAATCATCCATTTGCTGATTTTGGAAGGCATGACGGAAAAGGCGCCGGTCACTTTGCCGAAAGCAGGTCACCGACGACATCCCACTTCATGGCTTCGAGGAAGCGACGGCCGCGAGCCTTGTCCCCGCGCACCTTCACCACGAGGTTCTGGGCGGTGGTATGCGGAAGCCCGAGGTTCCACGCGGGCGTCATCACCGGCCTGCCATCCTGGTCGGCAGCCTTCCAGGCGCCGGCGAACGCGAGCCATTCACCTTCGAAATCACCATCGTGGTCAGCCGGGTTCTCGTGCCAGTAGGTCCGATGTCCCGCCACCGGCTCTTCCGCTGCATATCCGGACAACTCGACGTCGTAGGAATTCACTGCGAGAGCAGCCTGGAGATGCGCGTCACGAGCCTTGACCACGGCAGCTTTTTCCTTCAGCTCCTTGTTCATGGCGTCGCCCATCGCCTTGACGGGGGCCTGGGCCTCCTCGATCTCTTTGGTGATGCGCTGGATGGCCGCCACATCGTTTTTTCCGATCGCTTCTTCCATCTGTTTGGAGAGAACATCGAGTTTCTTCTGCATTTCTTCGACCATTTTCGTGTTCTGGTCGGCGGTGTATCCCTGGGTCACTTCCTCGTAGACCTTGTTTTCCTTGAGAGCCGACTCTTCGATTTTCTTCTCGTCCCGGGCTTCCATGAAGAACTCGACGTGCATCGGATCCTTTCCAACCCCGGTGCTGACACTCGTCAGAGGTTTGATCTGGGTGCGATCGCCGGCCGTCCAACCGTCAGGAACCGGTGGCAAGGCCTTGTCCAGAAGACCCTGGACCTCCAGGGCATACTCACGCTCCGCGGGAGTCGCGGCCCGCGCATCGCCGTCGGCGAGTGCGGCAAATGGGGTGATGATGAGAAAGGCCAATATCAGAGCAGCCAGAATGATCCTAGGCATGGGTGACTCCGTCGTTCGATGAAATAGCCCGGCAGCCGGATCCTGTACGGCGACTCGGGAGCAGGTCACATGATAGGGCCGTCGGATGTGGGATGCAAGGCTTGGAGGATTTTTTGATTTTATGTCGCGTATCGAAAGCGCGTCAGGTGCGAAAATTGCGTAGAACGCTTAGAATGCGGCTTTGATTTCTTTGAGGAGAGATGTATGACCAAGTCGTCAAGGAAAGGGCAGGCCATAGTGGAAATGGCACTTGTCCTGCCACTGTTCATCTTCGTGATACTCACTATCATCGATGTGAGCCGCGGCCTTCACGTTGCTTCGGCTTTGAATCTTCAGTGCATTGAAGCAGCCCGGGCCGGAGCACGGAGGATGAACTTTTTCGTTGCCACCGACATGATCGGCAGCCATACGCATTCCGATTACTCGACCGTGAAGGATGCCTTCGAGCGCAGCCAGAGCCCGGCAACCGGAAGGTGCGATGCCCTCCCGGCAGGATCATCCTTTCCGTCATCTCCGGAAGCCAGGGTCGTCTACTGGATTGCAAATGGAGTCGGAACGAGCGATCAGGAAGTACAGGTGAAAGCCCAGTGCGACATCGAACTCTTCACGCCGTTCGTGGGCAGCTTTTTCGGGCCAACACGGAACACCTACCGACTGACCGCGGAAAACATCCAGGAAAAGGAATAGCACCATGATGAAGAGCAGATCACTCCAAAGGCGCCATGAAAAGCGCGGAAGTATCCTCGTAATCACGGCCTTCTCCATGGTTGCTCTGCTCTCGTTCGTGGCTCTGGTAACCGATATCGGGTATGCCTACTACCAGAAAGCCCGGATCGAAAGTGCTGTCAACGCCGGATGGAAAGCAGGTCTCGACCTTGCCTGCGTATCGGCGGTGAATGACGACGGCACCCTGACCACCTCGGCACAGGCGGCCATTCAAACGCGCGTCAGAGACGTCGTCCAGCAATCATACCCCGGTATCTCGTTCACCGGAGGCCCTCTCTCATGCTCCGTGATCTATCGCGACAATCGAGCTCTTCGGGAAAATCTCCAGGTGGTCGGCCGATACGATTCTCCCATGTTCTTCGCAAAGCTGATCGGGTATACACAAATGCCTGTTGCCGCCGCCCGCGGCGGCCCGGAGGACAACGGCGGCGAGGGGGTCATTCCGATCGGTGTGCCTCACGGGAAACTGCGGCAGCTGGGCACGCACGATTTCACCTTCGAAAAATTCGAGGACGACGAAGGTTTTACGCCCGGTGAGGAATACATCATTCGCCTGGGGAACCTGAAAAATGCAAAAGCCGATGACACCTGCACCGTCTGCGGAGGCTCGGGAAGCGTCACGACAGCCGGCACCAGTTGCACCACCTGCGGTGGAGACGGACATTATCACAATCCTTCCTGCTCGACCTGCGGAGGCGATGGAATCAAGAGCAACGGCAGCGCATGCAACAAGGCGGACATTTCCTGTGCCACCTGCGGCGGCGACGGCGTCATCGGCGGATCGACCTCATCCTGCACGAACTGCGGAGGAGACGGGAAACTCGACGGGGGAATCCCGAACCTTCGCTCAGCCTCGAATCACGGCTCCCTCGACATGGGAAGCAAGGGCGGCGGCGCCAGCGATTACGAAGAGTTTTTCAAATTCGGGTACCCCGGTCCGGTCAGTCTGGGCGATCTCCTGTATGTAAAGACAGGAACCATGAAAGGTCCGAACGACGACGGCCGGGATTACCGGATCGACAACGACCTGCGGCGCGTGGTCGTGCCAATCGTCAAATGTCCCGAGGACGACGGCACCGTTCCCCAGGAAAAAAACGGCTCCAAAGACCAGGTCGTCGTCATCGGATTCGCCATCTTCGACCTTCTCCCGGTCAACGAATATTCACAGCGTCCTCTTCCCGATGGGCTCGGGGCGTATGACCCCTCGAATGGCGATTCGGACCAGGTTCGGGGAGTCTTCGTCGGGTATCTAGTCAAACCCTCCTGACCAGCTCCACAGCCCGCTTCCAAAAACAATGACTGCGTGTTCTCTGATCTGAACACGCAGTCATTGTTTATTGGAGGTTCGATTCGAAGAATGTACAACCGGGAGAGCGCCTACATCTTTTCGCGCAACATGCGGTGAAAAAACCACAGAAGTTTTGAGGCTATTTAACCTCGACTCATGTCTGGCGTCGGTGTTCGCTTACCAGCCAATCCTGTCACCGGTCACGAACCATTCGCCCGGAGGGTGTTTTTCGGAACCTGGTAGGCAACCCGAGTAGCCATTGGAATTGCCTTTTTCCCAAAGATACTCTCGAAAAAAGCCTGGTAGAAGGGCGTGAAAAGCGGGGAATCGTACTGGAGAGTGACTGCGATGATCACGGCATCATTATCAGAGGTTGCCATCGTCTGAACGGTCGCATTTATTTTCTGGGCTTCCGCCATGCTCCAGGTTGCGGGAAGCGTGTGCGAGGCGGTGTTCGTCAACCACTGCTCGATATCTGTACCGGTCACGGAAGAGCCGGGCCGGTATTTTTTCTCGGCAGCCCAGGCAGCAGCCTCATTGGCAGTTTGCTGCAAGCTGATGAAGCGGTAAAAGGCGAATCCGAAATCCGCGACGCCGCAGATCAGGAGCAAGAATATCAACGGAGCCACGAGCGCCATTTCCACCAACGCCTGTCCAGCTTTTCTTCGTGTGATCATGCCTGTCTCCTCACTCTGCGTCAGAATCACGTCCGTTCCCAACGATCATGGGTCGAGACGCAAGATTGTCCAGCGATTATGTCTAGCAATAACCATACCCTCATTGAGAAGAGAGATCCATTCCTGAAAAAAAGCGAGAAATGTAAACGAAGCGCCGCCCGGTTTCCCGGACGGCGGCATTCACACGAAGGATACAGAATCTATTATATCTAGAGCTTTATATAACTCACTTCTCGGCGAGGAGTTTTTCCATCTCGTCCATGACGGTGTTCATCTCCTTGATGGCCGCGTTGAACGGCTCGGAGGTGGTCATGTCGACGCCGGCGTCCTTCAGCAGGTCGATCGGGTATTTCGCGGAGCCGGAGGAAAGCATCTTCAGATACGCTTCACGAGCGGCGTCGCCATTCTTTTCCGACCGGATGTTCGCGGCGATCATCGAGGAAGCGGTGATGCTGGTCGCATACTGGTACACGTAGAAGTTGTAGTAGAAGTGAGGAATGTAGGCCCACTCGATGCCGTACAGGTCCTTGATATTGCACACGCCCTTGTCGTGCCCGTAGTATTCCTTCAGGAGCTTGAGATACAGCTCGGTCAGCTTCTCGCCGGTGAGGGGCTCGCCCTTCTCGGCCATCTCGTGGATCAGCATCTCGAACTCGGCGAACAGGGTCTGGCGGAACAGCGTCGTGCGCAGGCCGTCGAGGTGGCTTCCCAGCAGGAACAGCCGGGTGGCCTTGTCGCTGGTCTTTTTGAGCATCAGGTTGAGAAGCAGGTTCTCGTTCAGCGTCGAGGCGACTTCGGCGACGAAGGTCTTGTAGTCGTGGGTTGCGTAGGGCTGGTTCTTGTCGGACAGGAAGGTGTGGATCGAGTGGCCGAACTCGTGGGCCAGCGTCGAGACTTCGTCATACAGGCCGGTGAAGTTCTGGAGCTGGTAGGGATGCACGCCGAACACGCCCGTGCTGTAGGCGCCGGACTTCTTGCCGGTCGTCGGGATGAAGTCGATCCAGCGGTTTTCATAGCCGGTCCTGACCGCGTCGACGTATTCCTTGCCGAGGGGCTCGACGGCCTCGAGGACGAGCTTCATGGCTTCCTCGGGGGTGTATTTCAGGTCGACTTCCTTCACGATCGGGGCGTAGAGATCCTCGTAGCCGAGCTGGTCGACGCCCATGATGCGCTGGCGAAGCTTGAGATACCGGTGCAGGGTCGGCAGGTTCGCGTGAACGTCGGCGATCAGCTGTTTGTAGACGGTCACCGGGATGTTCGCGTCGAACAGGGCCGCCTCGAGGCAGCTGTTGTACTTGCGGATTTCCTTGTTGAAGAGGTGCGTCTTGACGTGGCCGTTGAGGGTGGTGCCCAGCGTGCGCTCGAACTTCTTGTACCTGTTCCAGAAGTTGCGGAACACCTTCATGCGGTCGTCGCGATTGGGGGCGGCGCGGTAGTTGGTGTAGGCCGAAGCGTCGATTCTCACCCGCTTGCCGTCGGAAAGGATCACCTCGGGATACGGCATGTCGGCGTTGGTGAAGATGCTATAGGCGCTGCCGGGGCCTTCGGCCATCATGTTCGCCTGGGCCGCCACTTTCTCCTCGGCCTTGGTAAGAGTGTGCGGAGCATAGCGAAGAATATCTTCGAGCCAGGGCTTGTAGGGCTCGAGCTTCGGCTCGGCCTTCACGAAGCCCATGACCTTTTCCGCGCCGATCTCGAGGATTTCGGGGCGCATGAAAGAGACGGCGGCGGTGAACTTCACCGCGAGGTCGCTCGACGTCTGCTCCATCTCGCGCGGCTTGGCGGCGCGGGTGTCCTCGTCGCTCCTCATGCTCGCATAGGTCATCAGGCGCACGAGGTCGAGGTCGAGGGCCATGATCGTATCGAGAGCGGTATAGAATGACGCGGCATCGGTGCCCATCTTGCCCTGGAAATCGCCCAGTTTCGGGATGCGGGCGGCGATGTCCTTCGCCTTCGCGGCCCACGCGTCTTCGGTGGCATACAGGTCAGCCGTGTTCCACTTGAGGTTTTCCGGGACCTCGGACCGCTCTTCGGCATGGAGCCCGGACGCAGCCATGACGTTCATGGCCAGCATGGGCAGGAAAAAATACGCCAGATGCTTCTTCATGTTCTCTCCTTATGGTGTGTCTTGCAGAACGGCAACCATCATAAAATCGCGACGGTCCCGAGGCAACATTTTTGTACAGGAAAGCTCCGTTCCGGCGGCATCAGCGTATCCCGGTGGCGCCTTTCTGGAAGGGCTCCGGATGCTTTCCGGGCCGGATTTTCGACGCATCGCCGGTCTGGGTACCAAGTTTGGCAGAGGCAGGTTGCGCCGTGAGACGGGACAGCTTCGCTTTCGCTTCGGGATAGTCAGGTTTGAGGCGCAGGGCCTCTTTCAGGGAGCGAATCGCGTTCTCGGTTTCGCCCATCTGGACGAACAGGTCGGCGAGACGCACGTGGAGGTCGGGAAAGCCGGGATGTCGATCGAGGTAGCGCCGGTGCATCTCGACGAGGTTTTCCAGTTTCCGGAAATAGGCGCTCATGCTTTCGAGACGGTCCTGGAGGTCGTGATACTCGGCCAGGTGCGCGGCGGCCTTCTTGAATTCGCTGAACGCCTCGGGGAAGTTGCCGAGAAGCTGGTGGAAACAACCCGCGAGGTAATGACCGCGAACGCCGCGATCCTGCATCGGCGCCAGGACTTCGAGTCCGCCGGTGGGATTTCCGTCTTCCCCGCAGGCTATCGCGAGATTGATCCGCCCTTCCCGGAAGTTGGGATTGAGGTCCAAGGCTTGCCGAAAGGCTTTTTTGGCCTCGGCAAACTGGCCGGCGAAGAAGTGGAGTCTCCCGAGATCGTTGATCAGGTCGGGGAAGCTGGGGCAGCTCTTGAGCCGCTCTTGGAGGAGAGCGATACCCTTGAGTATGAGGTTCTTCTCACCCGTGATCGACCCGACGAGACCGATAGCCATGCCGTTGGACGGATCGGTCTCCGCAGCCTTGCGCAGCACCAGAAGCGCCTCTTCGGCGACACCACGGCACAGGAGGGTCTCGCCGAGAACCTGGTACAACTCGCTGGAGTCGCGGCAGAAGTGGAGCAGTTGGCGCGCTTCGTTCTCAGCCTCGGTCAGGAGGCCTTTCTCGAGCAGAAGCTTGATGCCGTGGATCAGGCCGGCAATCGTCTCTCGCTGGATGCTGTCGAGCGTGTTTCCGTTGCCTCTTCCGTTTTCCGGAGGCGTCGCAGGCGCAGGTTTACCGCTGCCGCTTCCCATTGGTTGCGGAGCCGCGAGTCGGTTCAGGAAGCCTGCGGCCGGCACAGCCCCCAAAGCGCTTTCCTGAGCAGGGTCCGAACGAGGTTCCGAACGGCTTCGCAGAAACGGTGCTGGGGATTGACCTGGTAGAGAGTTTTTCCCTCCTGGCGCGATGAATCCTGGACTTCGGGGAGGATGCCGGAAATCCGGAAGCGTGTCGTAGGAACCGTTTCGGGGCGGTAATCCTCGCGCGCCTTGTTCGATATCACCGTGATCTTGTTTTCGGGAAACCGGAGGCCGCTCAGGGCCTGGAAGAAGCGCACCGTATTCTTGACGCTGAGAATGTCGCGGGAGTCGAGCAGAAAGATCGTCCGTTCCGAAATCTCCATCGCGTTCAGCACCGTCTCGCTCAGCCCTTCATCGGTATCGAGAATGAGGTAGTCGAACATCTTCTGGCAGGTATGCACCATGCCGACGAGGTCCTCGACGCGCATCTCCTCGGCTTCGAGGATGTTGCTGGGCGCGGGAAGGATCCAGAGGCGCTCGACGAGGGGCGTGAAATGCGTCATCAGATCCTCGGCCGAGAGGGAAGCCCCTCGGAGCGCGCGACAGAGCGTCGCGACGGATTTCTGGCTGTAGCCACCCATCAGGAAACTGCCATCGCCGTAGTGACGGTCGAGATCGATGAACAGGACGCGCTTCCCCGTCTCGCGAGCCAACAGATACGCCAGGTTGGTCGCCAGCGTGGTCTTGCCGCACCCGCTGCGAGCCGACACGATCGAGACGATGCGGCCCAAGGTCGCCTCGGGAGCCTTGATGAGACCGGCAGCACGCTGCGTGATGTCGCGGAGCCTGCGGCTCAGGGCGTGCAGGATCTTGCCGTGGATGCTGCGGCTGAGCGGCGTCTGGGCATCGAGCAGAGGCTCGAGGCGGGCGGCAGGGATTTTCAACAGAACCGTATTGCGGGTCGCGCGCGCCGTGGCGGATCGTGTGGCTTTGCGATCGAGGAGGGACATCTCTCCGAAGAACTCGTTCTCTCCAAAGGCAGAGATGAGTTTGGGCGTTCCCGTCAGGTCGCGGACGCTGATTTCCACTTCGCCCGAAAGGACGATGAACAAATCGCGGGTCGCGTCGCCCTCCTGAAAAATAACATCACCGCGCCGAACTTCCTCGCGGCAGATCATGGATTCGAGTTCTTTGACCTCTTCGGCGGAAAGTTCGCTGAACAGGGTTACATTTTCCAGCATGACAGACCCTTTCCCACAAAACGGATTTTTTCGATGATAAACACTCCCCTCCGGCAATGCAATATTCTATTCGAGGCACATTATTTCACCCGCGTCCGGGGGCGGGAAGCTTCATGAAGGCGCCCTGCGTCGCGCACCCACGTGGAAAACAAGAAAGCCAGGGACACGAAAAAGGCCCCCTTTCGGGGGCCTTTTCTATATCAGTCGATATTAGATCTTGGTGACGTTGGTCGCCTGCGGACCCTTGGGGCCTGCTTCGATCTCGAACTGAACGGCCTGGCCCTCGTCGAGGG
>JAKJFL010000754.1:0-1847 GCA_022704935.1 Candidatus Rifleibacteriota bacterium | reverse complement strand
ACCCGTGCCCCGCAGCGGGCGAGCCAGCGCCGGGCGACGGCTGCCGAGAGTCGCCTCGACGGCACGGGCAGTGCGCCGTTGGGGGCGCCGGCGGTCAGTGCCTCGACGAACAGGGGGAGATTCAGCGTGGTCGCGATTCCCTTGCGGATGAAGGAGAACCCGAGACCGACCTCGTGGACCTCCTCGCTTTCCAGGGACAGGGCAAGGGTGAGCGGCCCTTCGCCCGATGAGGCCAGGTAGCCGGCAACGATCTGGACGATGAGCCCGAGTTCGTCGGGATCGAACAGGAGTTTCTCGGGAAGTGTTTCGTCGATATGGACGTGAGCCGCTTTGGCGAGGTGAGGAATCCTCGTCGTCACATCGGCCAGGACGTGTGAAAACCACGTCCGAAGCTCCACGTTTCGCGGATGCTCCATCGGCGTGGCCCTGACGACGGCCAGGTATGCGGCGATCGCGGTGGCGCATCCGTTTCTGTCGGGAGTTTCCCGGCCCGGGTGCATGCCTTCGTCATGGAAGATATCCTCCAGGCCGGCGGCGCATGTTCGGGCGGTTGCAGGCGCCGATGCTTCAGCCGGGGAACATGTGCGCCCGAGAAGCGATAACAGAGATGTCTCCCGCCGGTCAGCATCGTTCGCCAGCGCGACCGCCCACTCGACATCCGCGAGCATTTCCCGGCGACGCTCGGATATCTGGAGGATCTGCCTCCGGAAATACCACACCAGCACGCCGAAAAAGATGCCGAACAGCACGGAGATGATGGAAAGCCGCTTCAGCGCGTGTTGAAGCGGTTGAAGTCGTTCGGCAAGATCGGCGAGGTCGAGATCGAGCCCGATGGTGCCGGCGAAGCGGCGCTGTGAGTCGAAAAACGGAGCATACGCGCTGATGAAGGTTCCCCACCGGTCGGTGTACGGCTCGTCGTCGACGGTGGCAACCTGCTGTTGCAATGCCCGGATCAGGCTTGGACTCGCGTCGGGGTATGGGGACATGATGTCGGGCGGCGGGTCGGGCATGCCATTTCCATCGATATCGAACTGGGGGCTGTCGTCGACGACGAAAAAGACCTTTCCATCGACCATCACGTTGGTATAGGCGTATCGGACATGCGCCGAGGCTGTCCGAAACGCTTCGAGCCTGTCCGCCATGGCCCGGAATTCGGGGCTCGTCCGTTGAGCGGGCGACGTGAAGAGACGGTGGGTATCGCCGTCGATCGAGAGAGCCGCCGCCGATGCCAGCCGGACCAGGCCCTCGCGGATTTCCCGAAGCACGGCTTCCCGGGCCCGGAGGTAGGTGAACCAGGTGCTGGCCCCGAGCGCGACGATCATGGCCAGGGCGCAGATCAGCCCTTCGAACCCCGGTCTTATCCGGGGAAGGGGGACGGCCCGGGTCGAAAGCGAGCGCGTCTCGAAGTGCGCCGGGTCACGGAGTTCCATGCGTCTCTTTCCCGGGCGCGACCGCCGGGTCCGAATCGCGGGCCCGGACCAGGTCGCTGACGAAGGCATCGATCCTGGAGGTCGTGACGCTGGGCATGATGACCAGGTGCGCGATGTCGCCGGTGACGGCAAGGTGCCAGCGGTGGGCGATGGTGGCCGGAGGTCGTCGGATGACGACCGTGTTCGACCAGGGATTGGCCCAGGCCGGCCATCCCGCCCCGGTAAGCGTGGCGATCGCATACCGCGTCGTATCCGCGCACCGGCGGGCCCACTCCGAAAAACCGTTCCGGCCCTGGCGGCGGATGGTCTGCCACAGAATCAGCACCGATAGCCCGTTGCGGGAACCGGAGATCGTTCCGTCGAAGGAGCCGATGTAGTCGATGTGCCGGCGAACGCGGTCGA
Organism: Candidatus Rifleibacteriota bacterium; assembly: GCA_022704935.1. Lineage (GTDB taxonomy): Bacteria > Muiribacteriota > Ozemobacteria > Ozemobacterales > Ozemobacteraceae > MWAR01. The sequence continues at coordinate 15 of JAKJFL010000754.1, read as the reverse complement.
CATTCTCCCGGCGGG
>JAKJFL010000753.1:0-1848 GCA_022704935.1 Candidatus Rifleibacteriota bacterium | reverse complement strand
TTTTTGAGGCCGGGAGCGAGCACCAGACCGCACCCCGCGCCGAATATCTTGTCAATTCCCGGCAGGCCGATATCTCCGGAGAGAACCAACCCCGATGCGAGGTGGCCGAGCGCCCACGGGATCAGGTCTTTTTTCGTGGATGTCGTGTTTCGCCCCGAGCCCAGATTCGCCGTCAGACGACCTCTCCAGAAAGGGGCGCTGATCCCCAGTGTGAGCATGTTATGTTTCCAGCCCTCGAACTCGCGAGGCTCGACCATCCCGACACGTCTGGTCAGTTCATGAACCCGGTTTTCGAGGAGGGTTCGCAGTTCCTCGCCGAACGAGGTTGGAAAGCCAAACTTCTCGGAGATGCTCCGGAGAACGCTGTTTCGGATCTCCGGACTGATGTAAATACCCTTGTAATAATCATCGCCAGTCAGCTTCGGCCAGTAGCCCTCGATCGCGGCGAGTTCGAGCAGCAGCAGTCCCGCGCGCAAATGATTTCCAGGAGTTCGCAGAGCCTCGAGCGCCATCTCGAATTCGGGCATCGTATCGGAATAGAATTTCGGCTTGTCGTCCGAAATCAGGGCGACAAGACCGGCCCGGGCGTTGTTTTCCCAGTCTCCGATCCAGACCGACTTGTGCTCGACGACGTCCATCGGGCAGAGGCCGATCCAGTCAGGGAAATCAGCTCCTTTGTGGTAATCGGTTTCGAGAGTCAGGGAGACCAGGGAAGCGAGCACCGACAAATCTCGCGGTTCAAGCGCCCACTCCCGCAACACAGCCGGCAGGTATGCCATGGCAGCCCCTCTCTCATATTCAGACGTCTTCTCGCATTTGAAACCTTAGTCGATTCACGTATCTCGTGTCAACAGCCTTGAAGATGACCTTCCGATCTGCGATACTACGCGCGGTACATCGTGCGATTTCATTTCCTGAGACGGGAGCCCTTCGTTCCATGCCCACCATCGGAGTTTCTATCATCGCGCACAATGAAGAAGCGCAACTCGCCGGCGCCATCGAATCGGCCTCGTTCGCAGACGAGCTCGTCGTGGTCGACTGCGCCTCGACGGACCGGACGGCGGAAATCGCCCGCTCGTTCGAACGGGTGAAGCTGTTTTCGCGGCCGAACGACCCGAATCTCAACGTGAACAAGTCCTTCGGTTTCGGCCAGCTCTCCACCGACTGGATTTTCTATCTCGATCCCGACGAACGCCTTCCCGGGCTCCTCGTCGACGAGATCCGCCGCACAATCGCCGACACGCCCCATGCCGCGTTCCGGCTTCCCCGCCGCAACCACTTTTTCGGGCGCATGCTAGCCCATGGAGGCCAGTATCCCGATGCCCAGCTCAGGCTGTTCAGACGCGGCAAAGCCAGCTTCCCCAACAGGCACGTCCACGAAAGCCTCGAGGTGCAGGGCAGCATCGGCATGCTCCGGGAGGCGTTCGACCATTTTCCCTACCCCTCGCTCGATGATTACCTTCGCAAGATGAACTTCTACACGTCTTTCCAGGCCGATTTCTGGCTTCGGGAAGGGCGCAAGCCCGGCTTCGTCGATACGGCCCGGTTCATGTTCGCGCGCCCGCTCAGCCGGTTCCTCCGCAGATATCTGCTCAAGGGTGGCTGGCGCGACGGCTGGCAGGGCTACGTCGCGGCGCTGGGAGACGCTTACCAGATCGTCGCCGGCTACGCCAAATTTCTCGAAAGGAGCAGCCGGGGCTCATGAGAACGATCCAGATTCTAAATTCACCCAACTGGAGCGGCGCATCGAACTACTGCATCACCCTCTGCCGCAAACTGATCGGCCTCGGCCACGAAGTCCTTCTGCTCACCGAGCCCGGAAAGCCCCTCGACCGGGCCAGGAAGGCC
>JAKJFL010000097.1:0-9002 GCA_022704935.1 Candidatus Rifleibacteriota bacterium | reverse complement strand
AGGAAACCCTGCTCGAGCTGGTTCGCGCGCTTTCGGGTAACGGCAGCCTCAGAGACATCAGGTCGCTGGAGTTCCGGGACGGCGGCGACGTCGTCAGGAACCCTTTCCGGCCTCTCAGGGAACGCATCGACGAACTCCCGATCCCCGCTCGGCATCTGTTCGACATGAAGGTCTACGAGGACCTCACCGGGTGTCTCCCCGCGCCGTCGCTGCAGATGTGGGGCTCGCGCGGCTGCCCGTTCGGCTGCGTCTTCTGCGTCTGGCCGCAGATCATGTACCGCACCCGGAACTACCGGTTCCGTTCGCCCGAAAAAATCGTTGATGAAATAGAATTCGAGCTGAAGCGGTTCCCCTACAAATCATTATATTTTGATGACGATACATTCAACATCGGGAAGGAGCGCATGCTGGCGCTGTGCGACGAACTCGAGCGGCGGGGCATCCACCTCCCCTGGGGCATGATGGCGAGGGCCGACACGTCCGACGAGGAGACCCTGAGCCGCATGCGCAAGGCCGGCCTCACCGCGGCCAAGTTCGGCATGGAGTCGGCAAACCAGGAGCTGGTCGACCACGCAAAAAAGTCCCTGAACATCGAAACCGCGCTGCGGAACATCCGGTTCGCCAAGTCGCTCGGCATCAAGGTGCACCTGACCTTCACCTTCGGCCTGCCCGGCGAGACGAAGGAAACGATCAAAAGGACGGTCGATACCGTCCTCGATCTCGACCCGGCGTCGGTGCAGTTCTCGATACTGACGCCATTCCCGGGCTGTGACCTGTTCAAGACGCTGCGCGAGCAGGGGCGCCTGACCTCCAATGATTTCTCGAAGTTCGACGGTTACACGTCGGCCGTCTTCAGGAGCGACACCCTCTCGTCAGCCGCCCTGGAAAAGGCCTGCGCATACGCCGAACGGCGCTGGCGGAAGCACCAGCTCAAACGCCAGGTTTTCTCCAATCCCCTGGAGATCCTGCGCAAAGTCGCCCTCAAGCCGGCAAAAGCCGTTTCAATACTCCTAGATATGCTTCGACGGAAATGACCGGCCGGGCGGTGCTCGCATGACGGGTGGGTTTGCCGGCGGTATACTGCAGCTACTCCAGCGCGGGAAGCGGCCCGCATGGCTCGAGCTGCTGCTTTCCGTCGACGGCTCGCTCGCGTTTTCGTGCTGGCTGGCCCAGCAGGCGCTCGCATCGGTTCTCGCCCTTCGTGGCACCCGTCCGCCACCCGCTGACCGGAAGCGGCTCATGTTCCTGACCAACGAGCGGTTCAGCCTTCCAGCCGCGCGGATCCGGTGCGCCGACATGGCCTGGTATCTGCGTGAAGCAGGGTTCGACGCCGACGTGTTTTCATACGGGGAACGATATTTCGCCGGCCAGCCCGGCTTCTACACACGGCTTTCGGACACCCAGAAAATGCTGGCCAACCTGCGCGCCGTCTGGGATCTGCGGAACGAGGCCGGCACGGTGCTGATCGTGCAGCGCACCCATTACCACGCGCTCGCCGCGCTGGCACTGCGACGCCGCCTCGGCGTCAGGGTCGTTCTCGACCTGGACGATTTCGACTGGAAGGGCAACCCGAACGGGTTCAAGTGGCTGTGCCGCTTCCCGCCGTTCCGCTACGACACGCTGTTCCAGACGCTGGTGAAGCTCGCCGACGGATGCATCGTCTCGAGCCACCGGCTGTTCGAGCTCGTCTCGCCGCACCATCCGAAGACGATCCTCATCCCGACCGGCGTCCGGCCCGACCGCTTCCCCGCACACCCGCACCGAGATGCTCCCGAAGTGTGCTTTTCCTGGGTCGGCACCCTGATGCACCGGGAAAACCTCAACACGCTGAACCTGCTCATCGACCAGTTCCTTGCCATCGACTCGCCGGTTCCGAAGCGCCTCCAGATCGTCGGCGGCGGCACCTGGTTCGGCGAACTGAAGAAACGGGCCGCCGTCCATCCCGAGATCACGGTCCTCGACTGGGTGCATCCGGACCGCATTTCCGAGCTTATGCGCGACGTCGACGTCGGGCTGTTCCCGCTGTTCGAGGACACCGAGTTCTCGCGCTGCAAGAGCCCGACCAAGATGTTCGAGTATATGGCCAGCCGCCGCGCCGTCATCTCCTCCGACCTAGGCGAGGCGTCCCGCATCATCAGGCACGGCCGGAATGGCCTGCTGGCGCGGCGCCCCGACGAGTTCGGCGCCCTGATGAAACAGCTTCTGGAAAACCCCGCCATGAGGCGATCGCTCGCCGATCGCGGTCTGGAAACGATCCTGAACGAGTATCAGCTTCCCCAGCTCGCTTCCCGCCTCGCCGATTTTCTCTCGAAACTCTGACCGCTGCCGGAAACGGCGTTTTCAGGCTCCCCGGGCGGCATCGGAAGAGGGTTCGGCGCCCGGCTCCATGACCGCCGAAACGCGGCCCAGCCCGAAGCCGATCCAGCCGACCAGCACGCTCGCTGCCAGAAATGCCAGGAACGCGATCAGCGGCGTCGGCAGGAACGCCCGCGCCAGGCCGCCGCACGCAAGCGCCACGGCCCACGGCAGGCCGACGGCTCGCAGATACCCGCTGATCCAGGGCCGTGTCAGCCCGACGTTCAACGCGGAGACGAAGTAGACCACCTTGATCGCGCACATCGTGATCGCCGCGCCCATGCTGGCCCAGAGCGGAACGACTACCAGGTTCAGCGTCAGGCTGACCGCGGCGAGACTTCCGAGAAACAGCGGGTCCATCCAGTTCCGGCCGACCACCACCAGCAGGTTCGACTGGATCACCCCGTAGGAAACGCCGATCAGGAACATGGTCGAAAGCGCGATGACGGGCGGCGCATCGGGTATACTCTGCCGGGCGAGCAGGTCGAGCAGCACATCGGGAAACAGCAGCATCGCACCGATCGCGGGCAGGAGCAGCCCGCCCATCAGCCGGAAGGTTCCGGCCGCCACGCCGTCGAGCGCCTCGTTCCCCTTGCGCCACGCCTTCGCCAGCCCGGGAAGCGCAACGAGCATGACCGAGTCGGCGAGAATGATGCCGAGATCGAGCAGGCGCTTCGCGATTCCCAGAACGCCGGCTTCGCGGTTCCCCCAGAAGGCCGAAACGACCAGCAGATCGACGTGGTAGTAGGCCATATGGCAGATGCCAGACAGGCCCAGCGGCACGCCGGCCATGAACAGTTCACGCAGGGGCTTCCGCTCAAACGCAGCCTGCCATTCGAACCCCGTCCGGCGCACATACCACAGTGCATACAGGGCCGTCGCGGCGTTCGTGGCCATCATGACGCCCAGAAACGTGCCGATGTCGAGCGTCGCAAGGAACCACCAGACCACCGCCAGATGCACCACCGACATCGCCAGGTCCATGCCCGCGATCACGCCGAACTGTTTTCTGACCTGCAGAAGCGGGTGGATCACGGTGCGGAGGTTGAAAAACGGGATACCGAGCAGATACACCGTCGTCCACCAGCGCACCGGGAAGGACGGGGCGATCAGCCACGCGAGACCCACCGTGAACGCGTAGGCCGCCATGCTGGTGACGGCGCGGATCATCATGCCCTGCGAAATCAGGTGCGACGAACGGTCCGGCGCCTGCTGCAGCCTTGTGACGAGAATCCGCCCCAGGCCCAGATCGCTCAGGATGGTGCAGGTGTTCCAGTAGCCGACGATCGTGTAGAACTCACCGAGTTGGGCGAGATCCCAGCGCCGCAGCAGGATCAGGCTGATGACGAGGTTGATCGCACGGCACAGGTAGGCCGAGCCCACCACCGTCGTCAGCTGTCTGAGAATGGCAGGGACCTTCATCGTTTTAAAACCGCTTCTGGAAACGGCAAGCGCAGCTTCACCGGTCAGCCGCGGTTTTTGGGGTGCGCGCCCCGGCCGGAGATATCATAGAGCCAGTTATATAGCTGATCGGCCATGAGCTCGTGGGAAAACCTTTCTTCGACGCGTTTTCGCGCAGCCTCGCCCATGGCTCTGCGCCGCCCGTCGTCGCGCACCAGCGTCAGAAGCGCCTCGACGAAGCCGGCCTCGTCGTCGGCCAGGAAGCCGTCGATGCCGTCGCGAACCACGTGGGCCGCTTCCCCGACCCGGCTCGAGATCGTGGCGAGGCGGCAGGCCATGTATTCGAACAACTTCGTCGGGCTCTTGCTCTGGTTGAACCGATTGGCCGGAATCAGCGGCAGCAGGCCGACGTCGATCCTGCGGAGGTAGCCGGGCACTTCGTCCGGGGCCATCCAGGGGACGAACGTGATGTCGACGTGCGGATACCGGTCGGCCACCTGGCGCTTGATCTCTTCGATCATGAACCCCGTCGATGCGATCTCGAGCCGGCAGTGGGGCCACCTGCGGAACACCTCGGCGAAGACGCGGATCGCGAACTGGAGCGCCAGCACGTTGTCGCGCCGGAACACCGTGCCGATCCAGGAAACCGTGACCGGGCGTGACCGGCCGGCGGCATCTTCCTCGGCGGTGGGCGGGTGGAACCGCACGGTGTCGACGCCGGTCGGAAGATACTCGACATGTCCGTTGAGCTTTTCCAACACGTCTTTCAGGGCATGGCTCGACGCGACGCAGGCGGCCGCCGTGCGGCCCACCCGGTCGAGCCAGGTGTGGGCGTCGAAGCCGGGAAGCTGGCGAAGCGTGTGATAGATCGGGGCGTCGAAGTCCCAGTCGTCGCAGTCGAGAACGAGCGGAAAGCCGCGGACCCGCGAGGCGAGAAACGGAGCAAGCGTGTGGTAGTTGATCCGCTGCACGAAGAGGATCGTCCCCGCCGGCTCTTTCACCAGGCGGTTGTAGGCCCGCAGCGAGTTGAGCATCATCTCGGTATCGGACATCTGGGCGTAGGCCCGGCCGAACTCGTCGTGGAACGAGAAGACGCGCGCATCGGCGCCGCGCTCGGCGAGAGCTTTCGCCATGCAGTAGCACCGGACGCGGGCACCCGGCATGTGGTAATTCTCGTGGGTCACGAACGCGACGCGGAAGGGATGATTCGTTGAAACGCTCATGGGAGGCGCACCCCCGCCTGCATGCGCAGCAGAAGGTAGATCAGGAACGCGACGGCGCCGTCGGCCGGTTTGATCAGGCCCACGACCGCGGCCCGCACCAGCCACCGGAGCACGGACAGCCGATACCCGTTCTGAATGCCGGTGAGCAGCCAGACAGGCCCGCCGGCCAGCACCGCGGCGAGGGCGTCGATGACGGGAATCGCGCCCAGCTCGTCCGGCGAGAGGAACACCAGCCCGTCGGCCCCGTCGCGGCGCAGGCTCTTCAGATGCCGGACCCGCTTCATCAGCTCCCGGAACGCGAGCGCCGGCTGATCGGACCAATCGAGATCGACCCCCCACTGCACGCCGGGGGCGAACGGTTTGGGCGATGCCACGCTGCAGCGGATCCCGGCGACGAAGGGAAGCTCGAACCAGTCGGCATCGACCTTCCAGTGGCCGAGCAGGTATTTCTTCGAATCGGGAAACCCCGGATCGTCCGAAGCCCGCACCAGCACGAGTCGCCGGCCCTCGGGAATCTCCTCCGTCGCGACGGGCACGAGGGCGAACGACTGCCGGAACAACTGCCGGATCGATTCGCGCAGCCGGTCCTGCCAGGTTCCAGGGTTCATCGGATCTCAGACACCGAGTACCGGATTTTGAACGTCACGTGCACAGCCGCACCCTTTCGCCGCACCGGGAAATGCCTGTACTCAAGCGGCAGATACCGCTTTCCCGCGAGCGGATCACCCTATCACGCCCATCGAGCGGGTGTCAATTCCGGATCCCCGCAGAAGCAGGAAGGAAGCCTCTTTACACTCTATTTTCACCGGGTCCATCATCAGGAGCGGCAGTTCCGGGATTCGTTTCACGAGACCGCCGGAATGACGAAGGGCGCTTCGTCCGTTGAAGCGCCCTTCGCAAAGAAGTTCGGATGCAGGGTTAAAAATCAGCGATTCTGTCGATGAATTCGGGCTTGTCGATGAACGGATTCCGGTTGTGCTGGAGGTTCTCGATGCTGTCGTTGCGCTTACGCTCGTTGTCGTCGACCGGATCCTGGACGTTCCATTCGCGAAGGACCTTTTCTTCGGCAGGCGGGATCTTTTTCCCATAGCGAACCGCGAAGTAAAACTTGGCCCGGGCGACATTGCCTCGATGCTGGGGTCGAACCTCGAACACCGATCCGTCGGATTTGCTTCCGCCTTCCTCCCATTCGGGGCTGTCCACGAGGCCGAAGGGATTATTCCCGCGAATTCCGTTGGCACGTGCATCGGCGGGGAAGAGGTGATGAAGATCGGCCTTGGCGATACCGACGGCTCCCTGGGATTGGGGCCAGGTGTGTTCGACATTCATGATGGTGGCGGAAGGCTCGCCCAGCGTTTTGATTCGTTTCCCGGTGTAGACGCATTCCACTTCGCCGTTTTCGTTGTCGAGCTTCGAGAAAATGACGCTCTGGGCGCCCTGATAGCCGACCGATGTCTGCTGCCGGCCGGTGATCTCGTTCAGTTCACCGATGAGCTGTTCATCGGAAAGGGTCTCGCAGGCGGCATACAGTCCATCGCCGGGCGTGAATCTCGTGGAGGTGGTCCGGGGGACAGTGTAATCATCGGAAAATCCGGCTTTGAACATCTTGTCGGCCAGGATCCGGATCTTGAAGCAATCGGCCTGATTCCGCGAGTCGAGCTGCTCGAGCGCATCGATACGCTCATTGAGCTGCCTGAATATTTCCTCAGGAGTTTCCGTCGAACTGGGTTCCAGCGCGATGGCACCGGAAGAAGTCATGAAGAAACCCACTGCACCAAGGAAGATGATCGCCGATTTTTTCAGTGATGAAATCATTTTTTCTCCATACTCTGATTACAGGATTTCAAAACCACTCGTGATTCCCGGTGAAAAAGAGATCGTTTGTAGAGTATACCAGATTATGAGGGGGGTTGGCGAAAGTTCTCCAGCACACACATTGGATTCTGCGTTGGCAAGGATCTGCCGGAGATTCTCGGACATTCTGTTTTTCCCACCCTCAGCCGATCCTGAAGGTCAAGCGGCTTCAGATCGATTCAGACGCATGACATAGTATAATATACTATATCATACGAGTTCTTCATGCCGCCCAGTCGGCGCAGAGCAGCTCGGCCTGGGCGAGGACGGTCTTCGTGGCTTCCTCCTGGAGATCGGGCGGGTAGCCGTGCTTCTTCAGGATGCGCTTCACCATGACCTTGATTCTTGCCCTGGCGCTCTCGCGCACCGTCCAGTCGATCGTGACGCTCTTTCGCACCTGCGTGACCAGCTCGGCGGCGATGACCTTCAGCTCGTCGTTGCCCATCGCCCGCACGGCGCTTTCGTTCGTCGCGAGGGCATCGTAGAAGGCGATCTCCTCGTCGTTCAGCCCCAGGGCTTCTCCCCGCTTCTTCGCCTCGCTCATCTGCTTCGCCAGGGTGATCAGCTCCTCGATGATCTCCTGCGTCGCGATGGCACGGTTGTGATACGCGTTGAGGGCGTTCTGGAGCATTTCGCTGAACTGCCTGCTCTGGACAAGATTCCGGGCCGCAATCGCCTTGATCTCCCCCCTCAGCAGCTTTGCCAGCAGTTCTGCGGCAACATTCTTGTGTTTCAGGCCGCGCACCTCGGAAAGAAACTGATCCGATAGAATCGAAATATCCGGCTTTTTCAGCCCCGCTGCCGCGAACACGTCGATCACGCCCGCATCCGTCATGATCGCCTGGGAAACGAGCTGCCTGATCGCCTGGTCGAGATCCTCGGGTGCGTGCGATGATGACGAGGTCTTCGCGAGCTGGGCCTTGATCGTCTGGAAGAACGCGATGTCGTCACGGATCTCATGCGCCTCGTCCGTCGCCGCGCACAGCGCGAACGCCCGCGAAAGGTCCGTCACCACCTGAACGAATCGCTGTTTCCCGTTCTCCTGCTGCAAGACATGCTCCTGCCCGGCGGGCAGCAGTGCCATCTTCTGCGCCGGCGTCCCGAGCGTCCAGGCGGTCCAGTCGAAGCCGTGCATTATATCGCAGGCGATATAGTATTTTTCCAGCATCGCCGTGATCGCCTCGGCGGTGTCGATGCTGGGCGATCCCCGGCCGCCGCTCTGGGTGTAGGTCGCCAGTGCGTGCTTCAACTGGTCGGCCAGCCCGAGGTAATCGACGATCAGGCCGCCCGGCTTGTCCCGGAACACCCGGTTCACCCGTGCGATGGCCTGCATCAGCCCGTGGCCGCGCATGGGCTTGTCGACATACATCGTGTGCAGGCAGGGCGCATCGAAGCCGGTCAGCCACATGTCCCTGACGATGACGATCCGGAACGGATCCCTGCTGTCCTTGAACCTGTTCGCCATCTCCCGTCGCCGCTGCTTGTTCCGGATATGCGGCTGCCAGTCCGGGCCGTCCTCCGCGCTGCCGGTCATGATGATCTTCATGACGCAGGATTTCTTCCTCTCGGCTTCGATATCGTCATCCTTCGTTCCGGCCCAGTCGGGGCGCAGCCTGAGGATGGCGTCATGAAGATCCACGCAGATGCGGCGGCTCATGCAGACGATCATCGCTTTGCCGTCCATCGCTTCGAGGCGCCTCTCGTGATGCCGAACGATATCTTCAGCTATTATGGCGATGCGCTTCGGATCGCCGACCAGAGCTTCGAGCGCGGCCCACTTCGACTTGAGCTTCTGCTTCTTCTCTTCCTCTTCGCCCTCGGTCAGTTCCTCGAACTCTTCATCCAGCTTGGGAAGCGCGGCCGCGTTGAGCGACAGCTTCGCGATCCGGCTCTCGTAATAGATCGGAACCGTCGCGCCGTCGGCGACCGCCCGCTGGATATCATAGATACTGATATACTCGCCGAAGATCGCCCGGGTGTTCGCGTCGGTCTGTTCGATGGGCGTGCCCGTGAACCCGATGAACGAAGCGTTGGGAAGCGCATCCCGGAGGTTCCGTGCGAGGCCGTCGATCAGGTCATACTGGCTGCGGTGCGCCTCGTCGGCGATGACGACGATGTTCTGCCGGTCCGAAAGCAGGCTCACGCGGCCGCCTTTCTCCTCGGGCATGA
>JAKJFL010000752.1:0-1849 GCA_022704935.1 Candidatus Rifleibacteriota bacterium | reverse complement strand
GGATCCCGAGCCGTTTGAAAAGATTCTGACCGGTACCGAGAAGCTCATCGAGACGACGGTCAGGCACGACCGCTACAATCTCGTCGCCCATCAGATCGTCTATCCGCTGCGGGACGAAAAACAGATTGTCGGCATTTTCGTGAACGTCACCATGGCCCAGAAGAGCCGGGAACAGCTCGACGACCTGCGGCTTCAGACGATCTCACAAGCCCGCGAGCTCCTGACGCACCAGGTCGAGATGGCCCAGCAGATGGCTAAACTCCTCGGAGAGAGCAGTGCTCGTGGCGAAGAGCTGGTCGAGAATCTCCTCAGGCTCGTGAGCGACACACCCGGTATGAAGGAACCTGACGAGAAGGGGCCGGCTCGGAACCGGTTCACGCCATGGGATATATTCACGTCGAAGTAGACGCGGCAAGCTCCGCAAAAAAGCGTGCCGCTGCCTGCGGCGATGTCTGGAGCGTCGAACGCACACCGGAAGCCACGACGATCCTGCTTTCGGACGGGCTTGGTTCGGGCGTGAAGGCGGCTGTCGCGGCCCGCATGGCGGTCTCCCGCATGACCGAACTCCTGCGCCGGGGGTTTTCCATCCGCCAGGCGTTTTCGCGCGTCGTTCACACGATGCACGAGGCGCGCGGCACCGATTTTCCCTACGCCGTCCTGAGCGCGATCCGGCTTCTCAACACGGGCGAAGCGACGGTTCTCTCCTACGAAATGCCCACGCCGCTGTATCTGACGCGCAATGCCGCCGTTCAGCTCCAGATGCGCACCATCACCCTCGAAACCGAACTCATTGGTGAGACCGGCCTGTTCCTGGAACCGGGCGAAGGCATCATGCTGATGAGCGACGGCATCACCCAGGCAGGCATCGGAAAGACGATCAAGCTCGGCTGGAGCACCGAAGGCGTACGGCGGTTCCTCGACGAATGCCGCGCGGGCGGGCGCTCCATGAACGAGATGGCCAAACTCGTGCACGACCGGGCTCGCATTCACTGGGAAGGTCCCTTCGGCGACGACTGCACCACCCTGCTCGCGCGGGTGCGAACTGGTATAGTTATTAATATATTAACAGGACCGCCCGCTGACAAACGCCTAGACGGGGAAATCGCGGGCCGATTCCTGCAGATGCCCGGCATGCACATCGTCTGCGGTGCCACGACGGCCCAGATCGTCGCGCGCCGTCTCGGCAGACCGCTCGGCATGGAACCCGCCGGGCAGAGCCTGATCGCGCCGCCGGCATACCGCCTCGAAGGGGTCGATCTCGTCACGGAAGGCGCGGTGACGCTGAACCAGGTGTTCAACATCCTCGAGGCCGACCCCGTCGAATACGAGCCGGACACCGGCGTCACGCAGCTCTGCCAGGCCCTGCGCTCAGCCGACTGCATCAACATCCTGATCGGACAGGCCACCAACGCGGGCCACGACAATATCGCGTTCCGCCAGCGCGGTATTCTGCCCCGTACCGCCATTCTTCCTCTGCTCATCGAGCGGCTTCGGGCCACCGGCAAGCTCGTCGTTCCGGAATGGTTCTGACGGCTGCCCACTCAGCTTTTTTCGGGAAACCCATTCCAGAACCTCGATAATGCCCGTTGCAGTTCGGGTTCGGAGCGAACCATCCGGGCATGTGACCACTCGCTCGGGAACAAGCTCCGATACCCGTGCCGGAGAAACCGTTCGTCGATCAGCAGGACGACGCCGCGGTCCCGCTCCGTCCGGATGACCCTGCCCGCCGCCTGCATGACGCGGTTCATGCCGGGGTATCGGTAGGCGAACTCGAAGCCCGTTCCAGCCTTCCGCTGGAAAAAATCGCGGATCAGATCTCGCTCGAGGCATATCTGCGGCAACCCGACCC
>JAKJFL010000096.1:0-9017 GCA_022704935.1 Candidatus Rifleibacteriota bacterium | reverse complement strand
CAAGCCGAAAGCCGATACGCCGGATTGGTGAGGTGGAGTCCGATGCGTTCCCTCCGTGAGCCGAGATGTTCAAATCAGCGTTATGCCTAAAGGAGGATGGTGTTCAACCTGCCCCTGCGGCTGGTGTCCTCTCCCAGCGCCGTCTTGCCCTTGTGCTTGACAGGCCCGGAAGGCGCTTCTATAATGCACGGGTGAGCGGTGATGCCGCTCGATTAGACAGATTGACTAATTCCGACTTCAGGAGCATGCAGCATGCGATGTCCCATACACCCGGAGGGATTCTTCTTCAGCGGTGCGCTGACCCTCCTCGCGCTGGTGACGTCGCGCTGTTCTCGCTTTCTCGGCTCGGTCTTCGGCCTGCTCGCCGCCTTCACGGTCTACTTTTTCCGCGATCCCGAACGTGAAATTCCCAAAGGTGAAGGCCTGATCGTCTCCGCCGCCGACGGCACCGTCGTCGGAATTGACGAAGTTCCGAACGCTCCGTTCATCGATGGGCCGGCCAAACGGGTAAGTATATTTCTGTCGATATTCAATGTGCACATCAACCGTTCGCCGATCGATGGACGGGTTTCATATCGGCATTACAATCCGGGAAAGTTCCTTCCGGCAAACTGCGACAAGGCGTCCCTCGACAACGAGCAGAACGCTATCGGCATCGATGACGGCGGCTACCGTGTCCTCGTCCGTCAGATTGCCGGAATCGTCGCGCGCCGGATCCTCTGTTGGGTGAACCCGGGCGACCAGGTCGCCCGCGGCGAGAGGTTCGGACTCATCAGGTTCGGCTCGCGGACCGAAATTCTCATGCCGCCTGGCGCCGTCGTGGTCGTGAAGGTCGGCGACAAGGTCAAGGGAGGCGAAACTGTCATCGCCCGCCGCTCCTGAGAAGAATTCCAACGGTTTCGAACCCGTCAGGGAAGCCGTGACGGTTCCTGCGCCGCAGGGCGCCGAAACGGTGTATCAGCAGAGCCGCGCCATGCGGCATCTCTCGATTCTGCCGAGCGTTTTCACCTCCCTGAACCTGTTCTGCGGGTATCTGTCGGTGATTTTCACCTCCCGGGAAGAGTATCTTCTCGCCGGATGGCTGATCATTCTGGCACTCATCTGCGACATTCTCGACGGCCGCATCGCCAGACTCACCTCGGTCACCTCCCGCTTCGGTGCCGAACTCGACTCGCTTGCCGACCTCGTGAGCTTCGGCGTTGCCCCGGCGTTTCTCGTGTTCAGCCGGTATCTCGCTGACTATCTTATCGTCGGCCTGCTGTCGACGTCGGTGTTCGTTCTCTGCGGTGCGCTGCGCCTCGCCAGATTCAACGTCACGCCGCCCAGCGACCGCGACGTTTTCACCGGTCTTCCGATTCCTGCAGGGGCGGGCATTCTCTGCACGCTGACGATTTTCGAGATGCAGTTTTTCCCCTTCTTCCGTATTCCCGACATCGCGATTCCCTTCGTGCTTGTTCTGACCGGCTTTCTCATGGTGAGCACGGTCGAATATCCCGCAATGAAAAAGTCGAAAAAGACGTCGGCGATCCGGCAGATGCTGGTCGTCGCCTTCGTCGTCGCCCTCGTCACGATGCCCGCCCTGACCCTTTTCCTCTATTCCTGGGGCTTCGCATCCTACGGTCTGTTCATGTGGGCGTTCAAAAAACTGTTTTTCCTCGTCCGCGGCAGGAATGCTTCTGATGAGTCTCAGCGCCCGCTGTCTCCTTCCTCAGGCCATTGAGATCGAACCGGTTTCGGTTCCCTGGTCGAGGACCTCGCGGAGCTGGCGAAGCAGGTCTCGCGGTGCGAACGGCTTCTGAATGATGTGACAGGCGCCACGGAGTATGCCTTCGTGGTTCAGGATTTCACTCGAGTATCCTGACATGAACAGCCCCTTCATCCCGGGATGTCTTTCTGACATCCGTTGATACAGCTCGGGACCGTTCATTCCCGTCATGATCACGTCGCTCAGGAGAAGCCGTATGTCGTGTTTGGCATCGGAAAAGAGCCGAAGAGCTTCTTCCCCGCTCGATGCAGCCAGGACGTTGTACCCGCTCCGCAGGAGGATTTCGCAGACCATCGTTCGGACAATGTCCTGATCTTCGACCACGAGAACGGTTTCACCGCCAGTTTTTGAAGCAGTCTCGGGCTGGGCCTGCAGGGCTTCGAGCGGAAGATCGGTGAGGGGAAAATAGAGTCGGAACGTCGTTCCGTGGCCCGGCTCGCTGTAAACGTGAATGTAGCCGCTGTGCCGTTTGACGATGCCATACACGGTCGCAAGGCCGAGTCCGGTACCTTTGCCCGGCCCCTTCGTGGTGAAGAACGGATCGAAAATGTTCTGCTGGGTTTCCCTGTCCATGCCGATGCCGGTGTCGCTGACGCAGAGAACGGCGTGGGGGGCGGCGATTTCGCCGCCATGAAGCCGGAGAAACGCCTCGTCCAGCTGGACCCGGTTTGTTTCGATGATCAGGCGCCCTCCCTCCGGCATCGCGTCCTGTGCGTTCACGGCAAGATTGATGAGAATCTGCTGAAGCTGTCCGGGATCGCCCAGAATGGCGCCCACCCCGGGGGAAAGATGGAATGATACCTCGATGTTTTCGCGTAACATGCGCCTGAGCATCGGCTCGAAGGCGATGATGGCCTCGTTGAAATCCACGGGCTTGATCTCGATGGCCTGCTTTCGTGCAAAGATCAGCAGTTGCCGAACAAGCTTGCTGGACCGCTCGGCCGCATCGATGATCAATCCGATGTCCTGCCTGATTCCTGTTTCGTCTCGCGGCAATCGCTCCCTGATCATCACACCGTATCCGAGAATGGGGGTGAGCATGTTGTTCAGGTCGTGGGCGATCCCGCCGGCCAGCTGCCCGAGCGCCTCGAGCTTGCTTGCCTGACGGAGCTTGAGTTCGAGGGTCCGCGTGTTCTCTTCGGCAGCCTTGCGCGCTGTAACGTCCGTTTCGATGCCGACCCAGACGCGATGACCGTCGGGAAGCAGGTGCGAACTCGACCTGATATGGCGCCACCGCCAGGTGCCTTCGGGGCCCCGGGAGCGGAACTCCTTGTCGAACACGCCGTTCGATTTGATTGCCGCGAGTTCCTGACGATGGAACTCCGCGATATCGTCGGGATGGACGGTTCGATAGATGAAATCGGCGTCGGCTATCGCCTCCTCCGGCGTGCAGCCGTGCAGGGCTCTCACGCCTTCGCTGATGTAGAGGAACCGGACATTGCCGTCGGGGGTCACTTCGGCTTCGTATAGCATGCCGGATGGAATGCTGTTGCCGATCATGCGCAGTCGCGCCTCCTGCTCGCGTAGCGTCTGCTCCGTTTGTTCCCTGGCCGAGATGATCCTGCTGAGGCTGATATTCTGAAAGGCGATCAGGGAAAGCTGATTGGTGAACGTGAGCAGCATTCGCGTGAACAGCTCGAGTTTCTGCAGAGGCATGACGGGAACTTCGAGAAAGGCTCGGACGACCTCATCCTCGTTTGCCCCGATCTCCCGGGCATAACGACGCATTCCTTCCTCGGTCTGCGCTTCATTTCGAACCTGGCCGATCAGCCAGGTCGCGATATGCCGCCCAGCCACGGTGATCTGGCAGCCTGCATCCCATAAACCACCGCTCAGGCAGGGCTGAATGACGAGACCGTCCGGATGGAATCTTCCGATGGCGGCATCGGATGCAAAGCAGTTGCGGCATCCGACCTCCGTTTTGCGGATGATATCGCGGCAGAGGCGGCAGAAGTTGCTCGGTTTAGTGATGGGAGTGCCGTCCGGCCTCGTGATGAGCGACCCGACACCTGTTGCGGCGGCGAAAAGATCCTGAAAGTTCTGAATGGCCTCGAGCCGGAAAAGTTGCTCGAACGTGATTTCATCGGTTTTCACGCCATACTGGCGCAGATACTCTTCAATTCTGGCGATCCCCACGGGCGGCCTCTCACAGATGATCTCTGCGTCTCTGCAGGCGGCTTCGGTCTGACCAGGGAATCCACCGCGGACGCTTCCATTAGGTTACAGGATGGGGATCTTATTTGCAAAAAAAAAGCCCCGGCCGTGCTTTCGACCGGGGCTTCGTGATACTTCGAGAGACGATCAGGGTTTTGCCGAGACGATCTCGACGTTGGTGAGAATGGGAAGACCGTTCTCATCCTGGTCCACCACGCCTTTCAGCTGAAGGATGGTTCCCTTCGGGTACAGCTTGGGAAGTCGGTTGAGCATGATGGCGCCAGTCGGATCGGCGAGAAGGTAGAACCGCCGTCCCTTCTGGTCGAACCCTTTCGCCAGAACGCCAAGGAGGCCGATGGTGCGGCCTTTGATGCCCAGCGGGTCGAAGAGAATCTGGGAAACTGCCATCATCTGTTCCGGTTCTTCCATGAGAGGGGCGGCTTCCGTGACGGCGACGAAGGGGCGGCCGTTCGCACCAATATGGATTTGTCCGAGGACCGTGATGCAGCGTCCGCGGGCGGAGGGATCTTCCGGACGAAGCTGGTCGGGCATGCTACCGGTGCAGTAGATGCAGGTGCCGTCATCACCACGGACGATCCAGTCGGAGCGCGTGACGGGCGGAGCGCCGATATTCTGGCCTTTGTCGGCTTTCCAGCCGAGGAACGTCGCCTTCAGCGAGACGAACGAATCCTTGAACGCCTCGGGCTTCTCGACGATCTGCTTCACGGCGGTGAAAACGGTGTTGCCGCGGAGGTCGCCGGCCTGCGCCGTCATCGCGGCAGCCGCGATGAAAAGGGCCAGGATCATACAGAACCGGAAAATGCGGGAATGACTGCTCATGATTCCATCCTCCCCAGAGTGGCGTATTTTTCCTTGATCCGCGTGCAGAGCGCGGGAAGTTCCGAGGATTTGCCGCTTCCCATCTTCTGAAGGGCTTTCAGGGATGTCTTGTGCGTGCCGTAGAGAAGCCCTTCGTGCTGTTTCACGAAGGCTTCGTCCGCCGTGACCTCATCGCGGGTGATGACGCCCGGGATGTCCTGGCCCTTCTCGCTGTCGATGAACGATGCGGCAGCCGTTACGAACACCATCAGATCATCGAGATACCCGATATTGGGGACGTCGTCGGGGACCAGGTCGTGTTCCTCGATGAGATACAGCAGCGTCCCCGTAAGGATGTCGCGGCGTTCCTGCGACAGATGGGAAAAAGCGGCGTATCTGGTAAATTTATTGATATATTTTGCAAGCTTTTCTTCGATGCTCTTCTGAAGATTCGATTTCTGGTTCATGCGCTCTCAACAACCCTCCGTTCTGTGTGGTAGGTGATGCGGCGGACCGAGGTCAGGCCTTGCCGGTGTCGGGCGGGGCCATGCGGGCATACTGGAGCCGCAGGCTCGTCAGCTGGGCTTCGATATCCTGCTCCACGCCCGGCATGCCCCATCTTCCGCGCATCTGCTCGGCAGTGGCCGACAGCAGGTCGATGGCGATACGGGTTTGCTCGAGGTCTCGCTCTCGTCGCCCCGTTTCGGGATTGGGGATCAGGCCCATCGTGATGAACGCTTTCTGAAGGAGGATTTCCATCATGAATCCCGCGGTCTCGACGATGTGCATCGAGGTGAGCGACGGTCCGCGCATGCCGCCGGGCCGCCGTTGAGCCTGCCCGGGACCTGCCGGACGTTGCGGCTCTTCCATCTCTTCATCGTTCTCGCCGGGATACCCTTCGGCCTGCGTGTCGAAGGGAGGCTGAGCTTCGAAGCCGGACGGAGCCTCGGAAGCGGGGGGGCGTCCCGGCTGTGCCCCGTCGGCGACGCGCTTTGCACCGGCGGCTTCGTCCTTTTTCGGCGGAGCCTGCACTGGGGCCTGCTTCGGCTCCTCCGTGTCTTCCGTGTGGGCGGCACGCCTGTCGGCGATTTTGATGACAGATGAATCATCCATGGGATGTCTCCCTCCAGAGGCTCATGAGCGAACTCGGACGTAACGGCCAGAGTCTATCACATCCCGGGACCGCTCACAACAGGAAAGCCCTTTGACATCGCTTCCGACGATTGCTAGAATGGGCCGTCACAAGACCGATGACGAGAGGAGAATCGATGGCAGAACCCCTCGGCCGACAACCCGTTGCTCCTGCCCCGAAGCCGCCCCAGGCTTCCCCTGCACAGGCGGCCCCGAAGCCGGCCCAGGTCGACCCCGCCGAAGGAGCGAACCAGGAGATGTTCCGGGAACTCGATGTTCTCGTGCGCGCAAAATATCCCATCATATATCTGGTAACCCACGAGGAAGACCGCGTCGAATCACTCCTCGCGAAACTGTCGAAGTCCCAGAACAAGGCGTGTTACAGCTGGTCGAGCACGCGGGGCCTCCTCCCCACCGGAACCGACCTCCAGTCGAAGAAGAAAGTCTCCGAGATGACGCGCGACCCGATGGCGGCGCTCGACGCGGTCATGGAAAATCTCGAAAACGCCTTTTTCATTTTCAAGGATTTCCACGGGTATCTCGATGATACGATTATCAGACGCCGCGTCAGGGAACTGGCCGCCTTCCTCCGCGACAGTCCGAGAACCATGTTTTTCGTGTCGCCGACACTGTCCGTCCCCTGCGAGCTCGAAAAGGAGATCACCGTCATCGAGTTCGGCTACCCGACGGCAGACGAGATCAACAGAAAGCTCGATGAGATGATCGATCTCGTGAAGGACAACCCCCGCGTGCGCATCGACCTCGGCGCCGGCGACCGCGAGAAGCTAATCAAGGCCTGCTCGGGCCTGACGCTGCGCGAAGTCGAGAACGTCCTGTCCAAGACGCTGATCACCCGCCGTAAACTCGAAGCGGGTGACCTCTCCGCCATCCTCCAGGAAAAAGAGCAGATCATCCGCAAGAGCGGCATTCTCGAATACTACGCCGCCACGACCGAGTTCGGAAACGTCGGCGGGTTGGAAAACCTGAAAAGCTGGCTTCAGAAACGCTCTGAAGCGTTCACCGAGCGCGCCCGCGCCTTCGGCTGCACCCCGCCGAAGGGAATCCTCCTGCTGGGCGTGCAAGGCTGCGGAAAGAGCCTAGTGGCCAAGGCCGTGAGCAGCCTCTGGAACGTGCCGCTGCTGCGGCTCGACATGGGCCGCATCTTCTCTGGGCTCGTCGGCTCCAGCGAAGAGAACGTCCGTCGCGCCATCCGCACCGCCGAGTCCGTCGCGCCCGCCATCCTCTGGATCGACGAAATCGAAAAGGCGTTTTCCGGCGTGCAGTCGTCGGGGGCGACGGACAGCGGCGTCACGAGCAGGGTGTTCGGCACATTCATCACCTGGCTCCAGGAAAAGACATCGCCTGTCTTCGTCATCGCCACGTCGAACCGCATCCGCGACCTTCCGCCTGAGCTGTTCCGCAAAGGGCGCTTCGACGACATCTTCTTCGTCGACCTGCCCCAGCCCGAAGAGCGGGAGGCGATCTTCACGATTCATCTGAAGAAGAAAAAGCGCGACCCGAACGCTTTCGATCTCAAGGAACTCGCCCGCAGCACGGACGGCTTTTCCGGGTCCGAAATCGAAGAGGCGATCTCCTCGGCGATCTACGAGGCGTTCCACCAGGGGCGCGAACTCGATACGGAGTGCATTCTCAAGGCCGTCTCCGAAACGTATCCGCTTTCGAAGACGATGCGCGAGGAGATCGACGATCTCCGCAGGTGGGCGTCCGAGCGGGCCCGTTCCGCGTCCTTCTCCGCGATCAGCGAGCGGAAAGCCGGCACGCATCGCGCGCTCGAGATCGGTTGAGGGAGGCAGGTCATGTCAGCGGTCGTATTCATGGTGCCGGCGTTGGCCGGTGGACCGGTTTTCGCGGCGGCGGTCGCTGTCGCCGGGGCTGCGGTCGGTCTCAAGGCAGTGTCGCTTCTCGCCGACAGGCAGCGCCAGGGTGCGACTGTCGATGAGAGCGTGGATGTGCAGGTTCCCAATTCACATGCGCTTGCGAACACCGTCGACGAGGGGGACATCCTCCCGCTCGAGGGAAACGGTTTCAAGGTGACGTTCGCAAAGGACGGCAGGGGGAACTGCAGCATGCGGGTCGAGGGAAAGGGCAAGACCGATGCCGAACTCGAAGCCCTCGGCCGCGACCTGATCAACCGTGTGGCCCAGCAGTATGCCTACCAGAAACTCAGCGCCGAACTGAAGAAAAAGGGCTATTCGTTCGTTCAGGAAAACGTCGAGGAAGACAACACGATCCGCCTCACCGTGCGGCGTTGGAAGTGACCCGGGACGGAGGAGCTGGCAGGTGAGTCGCTTCAGATGGCTCGAGTTCGACGAGCCGAAAGGGCCTGAATCCGGGCCCGACAGGAAAAGCCCCGATGCCGATGAGGTTGCCGGCGTCGACATGACCGACGCGCGGCAGGTGCTGAAACTTGCCGATGACGCGTACCGTCTGCTCGAATACGAGAAAGCCCTCCGTCTCTACTCGAAGACCCTCAGTATAGATCCGAATATAGAAGACGCGTGGGCCGGCCAGTTGCGGTGTCTTCTCGACCTTGGCGAAAATCCCGAGGCGCTCACCTGGGCGATCAAGGCACAGAAAATGTTCCCCAAAAACGCGGATGTGCAGTCCGCCAGGGCGCTCGCGCTTGCCCGCCAGGGCAGGCTGCAGGATGCGATCGCGTTTTCCGACGGGGCGATGAAGAACGACCGTCAGAGCTGGTTTGTCTGGGTCGCGAGAGGCGAGATCCTGGCCCTGGCGGGCTCCGGTAACGCCGAGTTCTGCATGATGAAGGCCCGCGAATCCGAGCGCGGCAGCGACTGGCTCGTCACCTTGAAGA
Source organism: Candidatus Rifleibacteriota bacterium (assembly GCA_022704935.1). GTDB lineage: Bacteria > Muiribacteriota > Ozemobacteria > Ozemobacterales > Ozemobacteraceae > MWAR01. The sequence goes on along the minus strand of JAKJFL010000096.1, from coordinate 312 downwards.
CCGCGCAGGCGTATGCCGTGACCCCCCTCGCAGACAAGGCGCTTCCGCTGTTCCGGAAAGTCCTCGCCGGGCATACCGACCTGGCCGACGTGTGGTATGCCCTCGCGAAACTTCAGCTCGAACTCGGATTCGTCGGCGAATCCTGCGAATCGATCGAACATGCGGTGCGGTTGCAACCGATGAACCGCACCTACAGCGAGTTTCACTGCCGCGTGAGCAACGTCAGCCCCCTGGACCGGCTTGGAATATGGCTGCGCCAATGGACGAAAGGATGGTTCCGCAACCCATGAAGAAAGAAGAGATTTCCATCGT
>JAKJFL010000751.1:0-1851 GCA_022704935.1 Candidatus Rifleibacteriota bacterium | reverse complement strand
GTCGCCGCCGCTCGCCGCCCGAGAGGCGGTTCACGGGGCTGTACTGCATCTGGGGCGTGAACAGAAACCGCTCGAGCATCTGGCTTGCCGAGATCATGCCGCCGTCCGCCGTCGGAACCTGGTCGGCGATCGCTTTCACGAAATCGATCACCCGCAGCTCCTCCGTCGGTGTTTTGCCCGTGCCGGCGAACAGGTCGGGTTCCTGTTCGAAACACCCGATGACGGCGGTTTCCCCGACGTCAATACGCCCGGAATCGGGTTTCAGTATATTGGCTATTATATGCAGCAGCGTCGTCTTGCCCGATCCGTTCGGGCCGATGATGCCGATGCGGTCTCCCGCCTTCAGCCTGTAGGAAAAGCCGTCCAGGACTTTCTTCGCGCCGTACGATTTCGAGACGTTCTCGAGCTCCAGGATCTTGTTCCCGAGCCGGGATGAGACGGAGGACAGCTCGATCTGCCGGTCCTGCTTCGCTTTCGGTGCCGAAACGACCGCTTCTGCCCGTTCCACGTGGGCTTTCTGCTTCGTGGAGCGGGCCTTGGCGCCTTGCCGGAGCCAGGCGAGCTCGCGCCGGATCAGGTTCTCGCGTTTGCGGGCTTCCGCATCTCGCTGGATCTCCTGTTCGGCCTTCCTCTCGAGGTAATACGAGTAGTTGCCCTCGAACCGCTGGACGCGGCCGCCCTCGATCTCGAGCATGCGGTTCGTGACGCGATCGAGGAAGTAGCGGTCGTGCGTGACGAGCAACAGGGCGCCCTTGTAGGCGGCGAGATATGCTTCGAGCCATTCGATGGTGTCGGCGTCGAGATGGTTGGTCGGCTCGTCGAGAATCAGCAGGTTGGGGCGCAGAATCAGGCCGCGTGCGAGAGCGACGCGTCTTCGGAGACCGCCGGAAAGAGTCGCGGTGTCGGAGGACGTGTCGGTGATGCCGAGACGGCCCAGGACGGCTTTCGCGTTCGCCTCGAGGGCCCAGCCGCCGGTCGCGTCGAGCTGGTGCGACAGGTCGGAAATGCGCTCCAGCAGCTTTTCGTTCGAACCGCCGGCAGCCTCGAGGGCCGCGCAGGCAGCCTCGTAATCGCGCAGACAGCGGAGTTTCGGATCGCACTGGTCGAACAGGGCGTCGAGAACCGTCTGGCCGGCCTTGAACTCGGGGTTCTGCGGCACGTAGGCAAGCCTGATATCGTTCGCTAGCGTCACACGGCCCGTATCGACCGCCTCGACGCCTGCGACGATGCGCAGCAGCGTGGTTTTGCCGCAGCCGTTACGGCCGATGATTCCCATCTTCTCGTCGCTTGCCAGACCGAAGCAGATCGCGTCGAGAAGCGTGCCCGCCCCATACCGCTTGCTGACCGATTCCAGGGAAAGGATGTTCATTGTCGACCTGCTTTCATAGGAGCAAGAGTATAGCAGGCCGGCGCCGTCCGCATCATGTGAATTTCAGTCGATTGTCATTTTTCTCAGTTCGTGAGAAACTTTGGCACTCTTATCACGCACGGCGCGGCGAAGAAAACCGGAAGCAGGTATGGCTGGCGGAACCGAAGATAGGCTGCAGATAATATATCAAGACGAATGGTATGTGGCGATCCATAAGCCGATCGGGCTGCTGGTGCATCCGACGCGAATTGCCGAGGCGACGGCGGAGACGCTGCTGCCGATAATCTGCGGCCAGCTCGGGCGGCGGGTGTTCCCCGTCCACCGGCTCGACCGGGCAACATCGGGGGTGCTCGTGATGGCGCTCAGCTCCGAAGCGGCCGGGAAGCTGTCGGCCCAGTTCGAGGCGCGCAACGTCGAGAAGACGTATCTTGCCGTGGTCAGGGGCTGGTTTCGGCCTCCCGAAGGGGTCATCGACCGGCAGA
>JAKJFL010000750.1:0-1854 GCA_022704935.1 Candidatus Rifleibacteriota bacterium | reverse complement strand
CCGTCTTCATGGGAAACCGCCGCGAATACACCGATCTTCGCTCCATGCTGCTGACGAGGCAGCTGGAAAAGGCGCGCGCGCAGTGGCAGGAAATCCTGTCGCGATCTCTTTCCCTGCTCGAGCCGCAGTATACCGACGAGGCGGTCGCCGACAAGGACCCGCAGAAGATGCAGGCTGAGCTGATTCCCGATATTGAAGAATGCCTTGAAATATATAAAAAGGTACTTGAAATCGAGCCCATGCACATCGATGGCCTCCGGGGCCTGTCGGTCTGTTATTCCGAACTGGGCCGCGCCGACCTGATCGTCCAGCTGAAGGACCGCCTTCACAAAGCCCAGGAATACTGGATCGAGATGAACAAGAAGCGGTCCCAGCTGGTCTGGGTGGAATGCAAGGCTCTCGCATCGGTCGAGAAATACGAGGATGCCCTGCGCGTGGCCGGCATCGTCGAGGATGTGCTGCCCATGCATCGAGGGCTTGTCCTGCTCAAGGGGGAAATCCTGTTCAAGCTGGGCAGGCTGCATGAGGCCAAGGCGTGCGTCGATACGCTCCTGCGGCTCGTCGAAGGTGATAACGAGGCATTGCGTCTGAAGAAGAAGATCGAGCTGCAGAGTCTCGAGGAAAGTCTCATCAAGGGCCAGGAGTGCCTGTTGTTCGCCGAGGAGCAGCTCGCCGGCTCGACCTCACAGATGAAGAAGGCGAAGGAAGCCCTCGACCATTATCTCGCAGCCCTTGCCGCCGACTCGTTCAACCTGCGGGCGCTGGTCGGCGCCTACAAGTGCCATCTGCTGACGAACAACCCGATCAAGGCCAGATTGACCATGGAGCGGATCCAGCAGATCGAGCCGAACTACCCGATCGGTGACATGCCGACCAGTTCGAAAACGACGGAAGAAGAGAAGACCGAACCCTGCTTCGTCGCCACCCGCCTGTTCGGGGCCGATGCCCCCGAGACGAACGAGCTCCGACGCTTCCGTGAGGAAGCGCTCCGAACCTCCGGAATCGGCCGTGTCGCGATCGCCGGATACCGCCGTTTCGGCCCCCGCATGGCCCGCGTCTCACCCGGGTTCCCGCTCCTCAACCCGATGAGAACGCTCCTGCGTTCGTTTGCTGCTGCCATACGCGGTCGCCGAAGCACAAACATCAGCTGAATCACAGAAGCAACGAACCACAGACACGCCGAGGCACAGAGAAAAACATCCTCTGTGCCTCGGCGCCTTGATATAGAGATGAAACAATCTTAGACGATCCGTCGTTCATCATCTGTGACTCTGCGGTGAAGCTTTTCTTCGTGTGCCTTCGTGGAGAATGTTCTCTGTGTCTCGATGCCTCTGCGGCAAAGCGGGTATTCTCGGATGTATCTCCGTGAAAGCTCTGTGGACTTCGTGTTCTCTGAGGTGATGTGTTCTCTCAGCAGCCGGCTGCGAGGGCGAGTTTGATCGAGTTGATGCGGATTTCCTTGGTGTCGGAGCGGGAAAGGAGGATGACGGGAACGGTTGCGCCGACGATCAGGCCGCCGGTCTGCATGCCGGCGAAATACATCATCGACTTGCCCAGGATGTTGCCGGTGTCGATGTCGGGGGCGACGAGAATGTCGGCCTGGCCGACGATGTCGTTGTAGAGGCCCTTGTGATGCGCCGACTCGAGGGAGATGGCGTTGTCGAGCGCGAGGGGGCCGTCGACGGTGCAGCCCTTGAACTGCTTCCGTTCGCCCATCTTCGCCAGCACGGCGGCATCGACCGAGCTGGGCATCTTGAAATTCACCGTTTCGGCGGCCGAAAGAACGGCGACCTTCGGCTCGGCGGTGCCAAGCCGTTTGGCGATGTGGACGGCGTTCATCAGGATTTCCTGCTT
>JAKJFL010000749.1:0-1857 GCA_022704935.1 Candidatus Rifleibacteriota bacterium | reverse complement strand
TGTCGTACGCGATGATGGCACTCCGGGAAATGGGGGCGGAAATGCCATATGTTGACCTCCCCGAGTTCCGGTGCTGGATGGACGGTACTGATCTTGCTGAGAAATTGAGAAAGCTGACGCATAACTAAGGACACGTCGACAGAGCATGTTCGAGAGATCGAGAGGTCACGAGTGAATGGCGTGGTGACGTATTGGGTGACGATGCTCGCGGGAGCTACAATGGCGGCGGTACCGTCGGGATTTTTCGCGCCGCATATGATGCTGCAGCGCGAGAGGCCGATTCCGGTCTGGGGGATTGCCGGGCCGGGAGAGAAGGTCGAAGTTTCCTTTGCCGGGAGCCGTGCGAGCGCGGTTGCGGATTCGGCGGGCAACTGGAGCGTGGACCTTCCGGCGATGGATGCCTCGTCCGAAGGGCGTGAGTTGAAAATCGGCGACAGGGCCATCGGGGATGTCATTGTCGGAGACGTTTATCTCTGCTCTGGACAGAGCAACATGCAGTTTCCCCTCTGCGGCAAAAGTGCCAGTCAGCACGACATGAAGGGTAATGCGCTCGTCCAGATCGCGAATGATCCATCGATCAGATTCACTTCCCCGCGGCGGGCGTACTGCGACGCGCTGACGAACGACGTCGAACTTATCTGGGGGCGGGCCTCACGAGCGGATCTCGAACGCTGTCGCTACGAGGGCAACCACGAGGAAGGCTCGATCTCGGCGATCGGGTACTACTTCGCGAAATACGTTCGCGAGGCGGCGCAGGTTCCGGTCGGCTTCATTGACGTGAGCCGGGGCGGAGCGTTCATCGAACCGAATATGCCGCCGAACGAGGTGAAACGGGGAAAGGAACTCGCCCTGGGCGCGTTCGGCGGTCACCAGAAGCCCGGCGTGATGTGGAACGCGATGATCGCGCCGATGACGCGATTTCCGTTCAAAGGCGTCCTCTGGTATCAGGGCGAATCGAACAAGAAAGATACCAACGGCGTCTACCTCGCGAAGTTCACCGCGCTCGTGAAGGGGTGGCGGCGGGAGTTCGGGAACCCGAAACTGCCGTTCTACTACGTGCAGATGGCGCCCTGCAGCGCGGGACATCTCTCCGTCCAGCTTCAGCAGGCAGAATACGAAAAGACCGATCCTGACGCCGAGATGGTCGTCATCAATGACATCGGCAACCTCAAGAACATCCATCCTCGCGACAAGGACACGGTCGGGCTCCGTCTCGCACTCAAGGCGCTCAGGCGCGATTACGGGTTCAGTGACATCGAGGCCTCCTCGCCGGTCTGTGTCCGGGCCGAGAAGCTCGCCGACGACCGGGTGGTGCTCACGTTCGATCACGCAGAGTGGCTGTACGTCCTCAACGAGGACACGTCGCTCGCCGCCGATTTCGAACTGCAGGGACCTGACGGCAGATGGCAGAAGGCGATGATCGACAACTTCAAGGAGGTCTGGCTCTGGTATGCGAAGTGTAACGTGAAGAACGGCACGTTCAAGGACAACCAAATCGAACTTTCGGTCGCCGGCCTCGGGGAGCCGCGACGTGTACGATATCTCTATAATTCCCCTTGGCAGGGGAGCGTCTTCAATCAGGCGTCCCTTCCCTTAAGCGCTTTTGAAAGGGAAGTCCGGTAGCAAGGAGAACGCAAATGGGAATCAACCGTCGTGATTTTTCGAAACTGGCGCTTGGCGCCGCATGCGCGTCGGCGTTGCCGGCTTTCGGAGCGGGGAAACCGGATCAGATGAAGGCGGTGCTGTTGCACCTTGGCCGGAACATGTGGTGCGACTGGGCGCGTCCGGGCGAGCCGACCGCGCTCAAGGCAGGCGCTGGCGCTCCGGGAACGAAGCTGCAGCTTGATGAAGCGCTCT
>JAKJFL010000748.1:0-1859 GCA_022704935.1 Candidatus Rifleibacteriota bacterium | reverse complement strand
CCATTTCGGCGGTCGCGAAGAAGCAGGCCGAAGCGATCCTCTACGACCAGGTTCTCACCCTGGCCCTGCCGGCTCTCGAAAAAGACCCCGCCCGCCGCGAGCTCGCGAAGCGCTGGGCCGATACCGGCGTCCAGGAACTGTCGAAGAGCCTACGCAACGTCGAGCTCAAAAGCTCGACCGATGCCCAGGGCAACGCATTCCATCTTCTGAGCGGCAGGACGGCGAAGTGGCTCCTTAACCAGCAGATGGTCACCGTCATCGATTTCGCCGGCAAATACAAACAAGAGTTCGCCCTCGAAAAGATCATCTTCACCCTCAACGCCCAAGAAAGCACCGTGTAACAATGTATCCTCGCGATGGAGAGCGCCGTGATCCGAAGAGGATCACGGCGCTCTCTCTCTTCATGATTCATGCATACGAAAAGTCAATTTATGTCCATTTCGTGTTGCGCCTGTCGAAGCACGAGCGGCTCTCGCCCCTTCGGCAGGCTCAGGTCAGGCTTCGACAAGCTCAGGGCGAACGGGGGGTATTCCCCAGGATTCCGCTGACGGTTCATCCTCAACCACAAGTTCTTTGTCGCAGAACCCGGTTCAGAAATGATCCTGGGCAGGCATGTCGAGCGGGCAGTCGAAGGCGATTTTATAATTGTTGTCACTATTGTTTCCGTCGCCATCCCAGCGGCCGTTGGCGAAGAATTTCATCTCGATTTCGAACCTACCAAACTGCGGGTAGTATGGGGCGTTTCTGAACAGCAGGTAATCGACGAGTTCGCCGGGGCCAAGCGGCCTGAGGCCGCGCCCGCTCTTTCCGGCAAGCGACGGGTGAAACGACAAAATCCGGATGCGCTGGTGCCTGGCCGGCGTTTCTTCCTTCAGCGTGATGAAGTCGCGCGAGATACCGTTGATGCTGAGGTAACAGTTCGCCATGCCTTCCTGGGTGAGATACCCGTAATAATCGATGGCCACGGCGAACTCGCCCGGCCGCCGCAGCCATTCGACGGTAACGGTCACTTCGCCGTCCCTATCGGTGAATTTGTGCGTCCGCGTTCCGATCGGCTCCTCATCGGGGCTTCGCATCATGATTTCATCGTTCTTCACGGCGGCTTCTCCGGTTGCCTGGAACAGGAACGACGAAGACATCAGCACCACCACCAGGGTCAGGACGAATTCTCTCATCTGTTTCATTTTCTTCTCCAGAACATCCCCGAGCCCCGCGATCAAGGCTCAACAAACCGAACGAAGGTGAAACGACGAGAGTTATTAAGCATAACTGATGCCAACCCTGGGAAGGCCTGTCCGGCGCCGGGTTCATCTGCCCCAAACCGGCTTCATACAACCCTTTTCGGTTCACGATGACCGGAATGGCCGACGGTGGAAAACGCGGGGAGTCCTGATCAATCGTCATACGAAAAAATGTTGAAATTTTGGATATCAACTTTTCTCCTCCTCCGGCCGATAAACACCGCCCACCAGCCCGAAATGCGCATGTCATGCGCCACCGGGAGATCACATTTATATACGCTATGGTATTATTTCTGTTCGGATTTTTCACACTCGGCCGAAACGATCTTCCGCACGGTTTCTAGAACCTGCTCTTCCGGCTGCCATCGGACGAGCCATTGGTATTCACCGCCCAAGTCAGCTTCCATGAACCAGGTCGTGCCATCGAGCCCGACTTTGGAATCCAGCGGTTTCAGCCGTCTGAATTCGCCGGATCCTAGAAGCTGGCGCAGTTGCCGAAGCCCCTCAGCGGACAGTTGGCACTCCTTCAGCGGAACATTCTGAAGCATCGGGGGAAAAACGACGGCTTTTCCCGACACCAGATCGATCTCGTATGCCGTCTTCTGCTTGAAAAAAAAA
>JAKJFL010000747.1:0-1862 GCA_022704935.1 Candidatus Rifleibacteriota bacterium | reverse complement strand
CCGCAACTTGCTGCGCACCAGACTTTCGATCGTCTGGGCGAATCCGCTTGCCATGAGGCCCAGAACGAGACCATAGATCGTCGTATACAACGCTTCGAACAGGCCGGAGGCAAGTTCCGACGGAACCACGACCGGCCGCAGGGAGATGACGTGCAGGGTTCCGACCATGCCGGTCACGGTGCCGAGAAATCCGAGCATGGTGCTGATCTGGGCGAGAAAGCGCAGGGTGGGCACGCGCCTGGTGAGGCAGTCTTCCAGGCGGGCGAGCACGAGTTCGATCGACTCGGTCAGACCGATGCCGGGCAGGCCTTGCCGCTGTTTGGCCATCCGGAGCGCCCGTTCGACCCAGTAGGGCGCGCCGGTGCAGACGAACCGGTCCGCCTTATACTGCCAGCGGAAAATCCAGGCGATGCGTGAGATGCCGATGAATCCGATCACGATCCCGACCAATGTGAGGGGAATCATCACCGGGCCGCCGAGACGCAGAAATTGCAGGATTGCATCCATCATTGCGTGTTCTCCAAAACGAGTCGGTCAGGCGGTCATTTCGCCGGACGCCAGTGAAGCCAGGAACCGGGGGACGGGCCGAGAAACACGGCGCCTCCGCCGCGCTCGCGGGCGAGCCGGAGCATCGCATCCCGGTCCATCTGGGGGATCCGTGATGGGCCGCCGGCTTGCGTTTCCCGTTCCTCGCGACGCCTGGCAATTTCGACAATCAGCTCGGGCGGCGTTCTCAGGCCGTATCCCCGACCCAGATAAGCCGACCCCCCAACAGATAATACACGATATATTTCATCGAACGCTCCCGCGAGATCCGGCCAGAATTGGATCGAGCCGCGACTGAACACGAGATCGACGCTGCCGGTCTCCACCGGAAGCGCCGCGGCCTCGCCGATCAGGCCCGAAAAGCGGGATGCTTGTTCGGCGTCGAGACGGGAAATGGATTCGACGGCGAGGTCGATCATGGTCTTCGACAGATCGACCTCGATGATGCGTTCGACGCCTGCTCTCAGAAACTCGATCGCCATGTGGCCCGGACCGCCGCCGATATCGAGGATCCGAAGACCTTTCAGAGGTCGTCCCAGGGCCGCTTCGACATCGACGACCAGCCACCGGTAGACCGGACGGAATACGGTGTCAGCCATGTTCTTGAAACGAGCGGCATCATCCTTTTTCCAGCCGCGCGACGGCGGCGTGGCCGAGTGACTTTTTCCGGAGTGATGCATATATATAATTCTTTCTATATCTATCGGATCTCGATGGGCGGCGGGGGAGAAAGCACGGGGCGGTCGCCGACGAGGCTCATCTCACGTGGCATGAGCACCGGCCTCAGGCCCGGAATGCGCCGGGCAGTTCCCCCCTGCGACACCATCGCTTCGACGGTATCCGGTTCGTCAGACCAGGCGCCGCCGATGATGTCCACGCCGAACTCGAACAACGCCGGGCTGAGCGGAACGGTGGGCCCAAGCATGATCCAGACGGAGCCGGGTTTTTTGAGCCGCAAAAGATCGTCGACCGTGTCGTTCAGACAGGTGACGCCGGTCATTGCCACGACATCGGCGTCGGGGATCACCTGCGGAGCGGCTTCGGCCGGCAGGTCGCCGGGCATGGGCCGCTTCTCGAGAACGTGAAAGGCCGATGCCGCCTCCCTGATCGGTTCCATCGAAGGGAAGTGGCCGACCACGACCGCGCGCTTGCCGCGGGCCAGCTCAGCCATCAGCTCGAGCGCGTTTCCATCCACGCAGGGCCGCGTCGGCGGCAGGAGCGCGGCATTGAGCGCCGCCATGCCGATCGACCGCTCCAGGGGCATGACCGAGTCGGTCCAGGAAATCAGCTCGGCAAGCGAGAGACGCTCTACCGAT
>JAKJFL010000746.1:0-1865 GCA_022704935.1 Candidatus Rifleibacteriota bacterium | reverse complement strand
CCGCAACACGACGATCCCGACCAAGAAGAGCCAGGTGTTCTCGACCGCGAGCGACAATCAGCCGGCCGTCTCGGTCCACGTTCTCCAGGGCGAACGCTCGATGTCGGCAGACAACAAGACGCTGGGCAGGTTCGACCTGGTCGGCATTCCGGCGGCCCCGCGCGGCGTTCCCCAGATCGAGGTCACGTTCGATATCGATGCGAATGGTATCGTGAACGTCTCGGCGAAAGATATGGCGACCGGCAAACAACAGGCGATCACGATCACCAGCTCGTCCGGCCTCAACAAGGACCAGATCGACCGCATGGTGAAGGAAGCCGAGCAGTGCGCCCAACAGGACGCCAAGCAGAAGGAAAAGATCGAGGCGAAGAATCAGGGCGAAAGCCTTGTCTACCAGACTGAAAAAAACCTTCGTGAGCTCGGCGACAAGGTTCCCGCCGACCTCAAGGGCCAGATCGAGTCCAAGAGCGCCGAACTGAAAAAGGCGCTCGAGGGTGACGATCTCGAGGACATCAAGAAGAAGACCGATGAGCTGATGCAGGTCGCTCACAAGGTCGCCGAGATGGTTTACAAGGAAGCAGCCGAGAAGCAGCAGGCACAGGAAGGCGCTCAGCCGGGCGGCCAGGCTGCCGGCGGCGCGAAACCCGAAGAGACGAAGAAGGAAGACGACAACGTCGTCGACGCCGAGTTCAAGAAAGCAGACTGAATTGATGACACGCGGAGGGGACCGGCCGGCCCCCTTCCGCATGGCCGCCGCGATTCCAGGAGACACAGATGGCCAAGCGTGATTACTACGAGGTCCTCGGCGTTGCGAAAAACGCCGACGAGGCTGAACTGAAACGGGCCTATCGCACCCTTGCCCGCAAATACCATCCCGACGTGAACCCGGCGAAAGAGGCCGCGGAACAGTTCAAGGAAATCAACGAGGCCTACCAGATCCTCAGCGATCCGAAGAAGCGCAGCGCCTACGACCAGTTCGGCCACCAGGGGCTCGAAGGGGCCGGCTTCAACCCAGCCGACTTCCAGGGGTTCGGAAATTTCGGCGATATATTTGGCGATATATTGTCAGACTTCTTCGGCGGCGCGAGTCACAAGGCCGGCCCCCGCCGCGGCGCCGACCTGCGATATGACCTCGAGATCACCTTCGAGGAGGCCGTGTTCGGCTGCGAGAAGAAGATCACGGTCCAGCGCTCGGCAAACTGCACCCAGTGCGGCGGCTCCGGCGCCCAGACCGGAAGCAGCCGGAAGGTTTGCCCGGTCTGCCGCGGCAAAGGCACGATCTCCCTCGCCCAGGGTTTCTTCTCGATCCAACGCACCTGTCACCAGTGCCAGGGCGAGGGTGAGATCATCGACAAGCCCTGCAATACCTGCCACGGCCAGCGTCGCGTCAAGCACAGCGAAAGCCTCGACGTGAAGATTCCGCCCGGCGTCGAGACGGGCAGCAAACTGAAGCTCACGGGCGAAGGCGAAGCCGGTGACAAGGGCGGTCCTCCGGGCAGCCTGTACATCGTCCTGACGGTCGGCAGGCACGAACTGTTCGAACGTGTCGGTGACGATATCGTCTGCGAGCGCAACATCAGCTTCCCACTCGCGGCTCTCGGCGGGGAAGTCGATGTTCCGACCCTCCAGGGCCCGGTCAAGATCAAGATCCCGACCGGCACCCAGACCGGCAAGGTGTTCCGGCTCCGCGGCTACGGCGTGAAGTCACTCCAGGGCGGCCAGGGAGACCAGCTCGTGAAGATCTTCGTCCGCACACCGACCGATCTGAGCGAAAAGGCGAAAGACCTCCTCAAACAGCTCGCGGCCGAGGACGGCGACGCCGATTCCAAGCTCGGCGAGGGCGGCAAGTCCTTCTTCGACAAGGT
>JAKJFL010000745.1:0-1873 GCA_022704935.1 Candidatus Rifleibacteriota bacterium | reverse complement strand
GTCCCGTCGGAGCGGTTCCATTCCGAGACAGGCTTTCCAAGGTAGAAGCCCGATGAGAAGCCGCGGTTGAACACCTTTTCGAGATTGGCCATCTCTTCCTTTTTGGCTGCGGCGAATCGTTCGCTGAACTCTTTCGAACGGGGTTTTTCATACCAGAGATCGATGATCCTGCGATAGGCCCCCGTCACGGATACGACATACTCCGCACTGCGCTGCCGACCCTCGATTTTGAGGCTGTCCACTCCTGCTGCTAGGAGCTTTTCGAGAAACGGCAGGGTGCAGAGATCTTTCGGACTTAAAATGAACTCATCGCCCACCTCGAGCGAATATCCCTCCCGCGCCTCGGTGACCAGATACTTCCGCCGGCACGGCTGGCCGCATTCGCCGCGGTTCGCCGACTTCCCGAACTGATACTGCGAGAGCTGGCATTTGCCGCTGATCGAGAGACACATGGCGCCGTGGGCAAACACCTCGATCTCGATTCCGGACGCCTTTTCGCCAAGCTCCCGCTTCAGGGAACGGCGGATCGAGCGGATGTCGCCGAGGCTGCATTCCCGGGCCAGCACGAATCTTCGGATGCCCAGATTCCGAAAGAAGAAGAGGATCGACGCAGTGTTAGCAACAGACATCTGCGTTGATATATAAACTTCAAGGCCGGCCTGACGGGCAGCCTCGATGGCCGCGAAATCCCAGGCGATGACGGCATCGACCCCCGCCTCTGCCGCTGCGGCGACGGTCCGGTCCAGGTTGGCCATGTCCTTCGGCAGCATGATCGTGTTCAGTGTCAGGTATGCCTTTGCGCCGGCATCATGCGTCTCGTCGACAATCGCGCGAAGGCTGCGCAGCGGAAAATTCCCGGCGTTGGCGCGCATATTGAACGTGCCGACCCCGAAATAGACTGCGTCTGCGCCCGCCTGCACTGCTGCCCGCAGGCTGATCCTGTCACCGGCCGGAGCCATCAGTTCGGGTTTTCGACATCCGTTCGGGGAGTTCATCGGAGATTTAATGTCGTGCATGTGAACCTATGGGTATACGCCATACTGCTGGAGTCCCTAAGCGGAAATCCGGGACACACACCTCGTAAAAACCTGGTGTGTGTCCCGAATGGTGAAAAGTTCTCTCGAAAGGGGGATTTGGTGGTTCACTTGGTCGGGAGAAGGCCGTGGATCGAGCAGCGGGGCTTGTCCTCCGTGAGAGTGTAGGCTCCTGCGTCCGGACATTGCGGCTTGATCTTGAGATAATGCTCGCGCACGAGGTCGTCGAGATCCGGTTTCCCCGCATCCGAGGGGAGGTCGTTGGTGCATATCTTCAACGCCTCGGCGATCACACGCATGATGGCGAAACATTCCTGGCTGTTGTCGACCTCGCCTTTGTCGTTCCAATGACTGTCGCGGGTGAGCCGGTCTGATTTCGTCAACCCGGTCTGGCCCACTTTGACTTTTTCATTTGGCCCATCCTTCGCCCGCGCCCTATCGAGGTATTAAGATGTTCCTCCTTCTTGATGCCCTTCTGCTCCTTATTTCCCTGGCATTACGTCCTGCGATGCCCTTTTGGCCTATGTTCAGGATAAGAAGTGGGGTTTTTCATGCGAACGCCTCTACTTCCCATGCGGTTTCCCTTTGCGCAACTCCACCGACCGCCGGAATCTATAAGACTCCTTGCCCGTCTCGATGATGTGTGCTCGATCGGTCAGCCTGTCCAGAAGAGCTTTGCAGAGTCGGGGATTCGGAAATACGGTAGTCCACTCCGAGAATGGCAGGTTGGTTGTCACCAGAACGGCCTTGCGCTCTGCCCGATCCGAAAGCACCTGAAATAGAAGCTCGGCGCTTGTTTCCGCAAAAGGAACATATCCGAGTTCATCTATAGCAAGGAC
>JAKJFL010000744.1:0-1879 GCA_022704935.1 Candidatus Rifleibacteriota bacterium | reverse complement strand
CGGGATGCTGGAACGCTGCGCGCTATCATTCGTTGCCCCTGTCGGTGAATCTTCCGATCACGGCGGCCAGAACCGCCAGAAGCGCGGAAATCACGAGTGGAACCCACAGCGGAACGCGGAATTTCCGGTCGAAATCGGTGCTGATGACGGCATCCGACATGATCGTTCTGGTGATATCCGAGGGAAGGAAGCGCGCCAGGACGATCGTGCGGTCATCCCCGTCATACCTTGCTGACGCTTTCATGAACAGGCCTTCGGTGAGCCGCTCGGGATCATCGTGGACGAGCTGCGTCACGGGGACGATCTCGTCGATGGGCTGGGATATCAGCAGCCCCTGGGAGATCATCATGATCCAGTCACCGACGGTTACGGGAAGCGGGTCGAGATAGACAGGAACCATGACCGGGCTCGGGGCCGCGCCCCTGTGTGCCGGTGGGGCCTCGGAAACACCGGCGGCGACGGCCAGAGAGGGCAGTCCGACTGGTTCGAGGCGGTGAATGGCGTTTCCGACGCTCGCGATGAGCCCTGCTTTTCCGAGGGTGGCGGCATACAGGCACCCCTGGCGGATCCAGGCGACGGCGAGATGAAGGCTCGAAGCGCCACCGCCGGCCATCGACACGCGGGCAAGCTCGATTTCCTGCCATGTCGATTCGAGGATCTCCGAAAGGGGGGTGGTCGGGGCCTGCGTCCCCGAGATGCGCGAATCCGCTGGAATTCCCGCCAGACGGGTCGGACGAGCTCCGAGCCGCCGTGCGCCGCGCCCGAGAGATGCGATCGCGAGGTCGGCGAGGTCGCTGCCGGCCGGGCCGTCTCCATCGGCCATGATCAGAAGCCCGAGATCCTCTTCCAGATGCCATCGTTCCTGGTTCGAATCCCGGATCGTGCCGGCCTCAGACTTGTTCCAAATCAGCACCTGTGTGTGTCCTCCCGGTTCTCGTTTCCGAATGATGTCCGTATTTCAGTATACACGGTCGCTGAATGCCCCGCAGAGGAACGCGGGCGGATCACGATGTGCCCATGTCACCGAAGAGAAGTTCTTACAAAAATCGAGATGGTTTATCCGCAGATGACGGAGATAAAGAACGGATATGGTTTCCGGACGCAAACGAAAACCGGGCGCTCCGTGGAACGCCCGGTTTGGATATGCAGATGATCAGAAGGGAAGGCCGCCGCCGGAGCCGTCGGGGTCGCTGCCGCCGCTGTAGCCGCCATGGGAACTGCCACCGCCGCAGCCGCCGTCGTCGTGCGTGTCGTCGGGGCCGCCGTTGCCGTTGTCGTGACCGCCGCCGCCACCGCAGCCGCCGTCGTCATCGGGATTGTCGGGATTGTCTGGATCGCAGTTGTCGGGCATCGTGGAGGATGTGTGCTTCTTCGCGAGTGTTTGATTGAAACCGTCGTCCTGCATGGCAAAGGAAGCGGGAGCCGAGATCACCAGGCCGAGCACGAGAGCACCGAGAACCAGTCTGGTCGAAACGTTCACTGATCTATCCTCCTGAGATGATTCGGTCATGCTGATGTGCGAAGGAAAAGCAATCGGTGTACCAGGTGCTCAAAGAACGATGAAAACAGCTATTTCCACGGAATGCGTCGGTTGATTCTGCCGGGTTTTCGGCATCCGGTGTGCCAGAAAATCGACACCGCCACGTATCTTGAGCCCTTGCAAGGAATACCACTCGTTCGCCCTGACACGAATGGGAGCGCGACAGAGGCTTTTGTGTCATGCGTGAATCAATGATGACGGAAAATGACAACGGTGAGAGGATCGAGCGTGAGCCGGTCGGCATCGAGAACGAACCCGGCGGGATCGGTCAGCGGCGTTGTTCCGGCGCGGGTGGCGTCGACTAGGACGTCGTGACCGGTGGGAACGTCCCCGGCCGGG